>JBOGNC010000014.1:0-34757 GCA_050747045.1 Candidatus Acidiferrales bacterium
CGGCGCATCCCAGCGCCATTCGTGCCGGAGTTTCATCTGCAACGATGAAAATCCCGCGATGCGCGGCTAGCAACACTTTTTGTACTTCGTCGCTTGGAAGCGGATCAACCGGCAATTGCAGGATCTCTGGAGACACGCCGGCGCGCGCGAAAAGCTCGATCACCTTATCGTGCAGACTTGCCGACGCGCGGCGATCTTGCAGCAACAGTGTTTCCGCGGCCAGATCTCGTATGCGAACGGATTTGCGCTTGGCCAAGGGGTTCGCGCGGTTCACCAGCACCACGAGACGCTCTTCGAATAGGAGCTCGGACTTTAAATGAACGCGGTCGACCGGCGGCCGCAAAAATCCCACATCGATTTTTCCTTCCACCAGCGCTGCACTTTGGAGCGACGAAAAGATTCCCGTCGATTGAATTTCCACTCGCGGAAATTGCCCAGAATGCTCCACCACCGCGCGGCTCAGCCGTTCGCCAAGATGCAAACCGATGCCGATGCGAACGGTACCGGCTTCGCCATGCTTTGCCTGGCGTGCGCAGTTGGTGAATCGCGCCATTTGTTCCGCCACCATTCTCGCCTCGCGCAAGAACAACCTCCCGGTGTCCGTGAGGATCACGCGACGCCGGTTGCGCACGAAAAGCTGCACGCTGAATTCTTCCTCAAGCTGGCGAATTTGACGGCTTAGCGGCGGCACGGTAATGTGCAGTTCCTCCGCCGCTCTCGAAAAACTCAGGCACTCCGCTACTGCAATGAAGTAGCGAAGTTGGCGCAACTCCATCGGTGGCCCCCAATTTGTCACGATAGGTAACACACAATGTCAAAATAAGCAATGGACTTGCCGCCTGTTCTCGGTTTTAGTGTCGGTATCGATTCGGGGTAGTTTGCAATAAAGACGGGTGGCCGTGTCGAAGGGTGGATGTTTTGGGGGCGATGTCGAAATAACTCTCGCTTGACCATCCCGAGGTATTTTCTCGTCTAAATCGCGAACTCTTCTGAATCTCGGTGTCGGCGCCAAAGCTCGTGCGTAGAGCCTCGCGCTAGGGAGAGTCCATGAAATTGTTTCGCGCGTTTTTATTGCTGCTAGCTGTCGCGGCGCTCTTTGCATGCCATGCGCCGCTGTTAATGGCGCAATCTTCCACCACGGGCGGTTTGGCAGGCACCGTCACGGACCCGTCCGGCGCGGTTATTTCCGGCGCGACCGTGACCATCACAAGCCTGGGAACCGGACAAACGCGCACCGTAACTACCGATGCGAACGGTTCCTATAAATTCAACCAGCTGCAACCGGGGAATTATTCGGTCACCTTCTCTGCGTCGGACTTTAAGAGCCTCGAAGTTCCCTCGATCACCGTCAGTATCACGGAAACGGGCGTGGTGAATCGCAGTCTTCAGGTAGGCGAACAAACGCAGCAAGTCACGGTCGAGTCCACGACGCAGAGGATACAAACGACGAACGCTACGGTTGGAACCCTTGTCGGATCTAAGACGGTAACAACCTTGCCTCTTAGCTCCCGCAACTACACCAACATCATCGACCTTTCTCCTGGCGTCGTGGCAAACGTCGCCAGCGCCGCTGCAGTCGGCAACGGCACGCAGGATATCAACGTCAACGGCAACGGCTCTGACCAGAATAACTACATGATGGACGGCGCTACGATTACTAACTATGGCAGCGGCGGTGGCGCGCAGTCAGGCAACTTCCCCGGAATCGCCATACCGAATCCGGATTCGATTCAAGAGTTCAAAATCCAGACAGCACAGTACGATGCTGAGTACGGTCGCAATCCCGGCGCCAGCGTCAACGTCACCACGAAGGATGGCACCAACAAGTTCCATGGTGACGCGTGGGAGTTCTTCCGCAATAGCGCCTTGGATGCCAACGATTTCTTCAACAAAGCAAGTGAACTGTCTCTGCCGGGTGGAAAGAATAAGCCCGAGACTCTGAACGAGAACATGTTCGGAGGAACCATCGGCGGCCCTATCAAGAAAGACAAGCTCTTCTTCTTTGGCTCCTACCAAGGCTTCCGCCAGCTAAACGCAGTTGGCACCAACGGATTCGCCACCGGTCTCAGCACAGGCATCACCCTGTATCCGTTCACCGCTCCGGGTGCAAACGGTGGCCGCGGAAATGGCGTCAGTGGCACCATTCCTCTGGACTATGTCCCGACGAACGCACCTTGCAGCTATACCAGCTACCGGCAATACCTGGGCTGCGCGTTTGGCGGGACGGCGATCGCCCCCTTCTTCCCCACTCTTGGCACTCACGTTCCAGTCGCGACCGACGGTTCGAATATCAACCAGGTGGCTATCAACGCCCTACAGCTGCTCGGTCCCAAGGGCAGTGTGAGCCAGGGCTACTATTTCCCAGGTGCACCTTTCCTTAGCAGCGGTCTACCGGCCAACACCAGCAGCGCTGTTGCTGCTGTGCCAACCCGCGCGAACGAAGACCAGTACTTGGGCAACGTCGAATACGTGATGTCGTCGAAGAACACGTTGTTCCAGAAATTTTTCTACTCCAAGGACCCGCAAGACCAGTCTTTTACCTGTCTCAATGGTATCGGAAACCTGGTGAATAGCTGCGCCCCGGGCGCGCCGGAAAATGTCAATTACAAGTCTTTGAATGAAACGCTCAAACTAACTACAGTGGCAACCAGCAACTTGGTCAACGAAGCGCTGTTTTCCTTTGTTCGTACTAGCACGGTGGCGGTGCCGGGCAACTACATTAGCGCTTGTTCGGTCGGCATCACTCCGCCGCTGGCCAACGGCGATTGCGCCAATATCCCTAGCTCAAACAGCATTAACCCGATCATCTTGGAGATGCCTACCATTACCATCTCAGGCCTGCCAATGAACGATCCGGTCGGTTATGGCACGGGCGCTCTGAATACCGGTGGCAACTTCTTCTCATCGGCGACAAATTACTTCAATACCTTCGAAATGAAGGACAATATTTCCTGGAATCACGGCATGCACACGATTCGCGCCGGGGCCGAGGTTGATCGCATCCAGTACAACTGGACGCTGCCGGGAAGGGGCGGTGTGTTTTTCCCGACGGTATCCGACTTCCTCACCAGTTCCAGCGGAGCGGCCAATACCGGTACAACGGCGGTGCCGAACGGCATCTTCGTCAATTTTTATGGACTCGGTCAAATCAATGGAAACCTCCACGACCAGCGAGCAAACCAGTTTTCGGCATACCTCGAAGACGACATCAAGGCTACCAGCAAACTCACTTTGAACCTCGGTGTGCGCTGGGAATATGACGGTTATCCGTCCGATGTGACGGGACTATTCACTGATGCATGGCCCAGCCAAGCCGCTCTGGTCAACACGGGTTCGTACTTTCTTGGAAATCAGGTAGCCAATGGGCCCGGTACGCCAAGCAACCAGATCGGCACGCTCGCTGGTTTGGTGGTTCAATCCAACTACAATCCCAATATCAAAGCGTGCGGCGCTCCGCTGGCGCCCACCGCATGTGGTTTGACCGCTCCGGCAGGAATTTTCCCGGGCTATCCGGGCGGAGCAACCGGTGTGTACGTCAACACTAACAAGACCCTGGTCCACGGCGCGCCCGTCAACGACTTTGCGCCAAGGCTCGGCGTGGCTTGGCAACCTTGGAGCGATAAGTTTGTGATTCGGGCTGGCTACGGGATCTATTACGACGCGGTCTACGCAAACCTTCTGGCCAACAACAATGCGGGCAATCCTCCGTATAACGGGTACGTGAATGGGTCTTACCCGGGCAACTCCCTGGATATGCCTATTGCACCAGCCGCAACGGGAGGGATTCTGGGTTGGACGCCACGCACGCTTCAGGTAGCCACCGGCGACCCGACGGATGGAGCCACCCTGATCCTCGGCAATAACGACGGCTCGGGCATCGGTCCAACCTCGATTAATGAAGGCATTGGCGTCCCGTTAATTCAGCAGTACAACATCGACCTGCAGTATGCGGTCGCCAACAATTGGGTCGTGGATGTCGGCTACGTCGGCTCGCATGGCACTCACCTCTACGATTGGGCGCACGCCATAAATCACGCTGACCTTTTACCAAACGCTCCTAATGGGCCGGCTGCCAACGACGTGCAAGACTCCCGAATGATTCTTGGGTCAGGTGGCCCGGGAGTGCCCAATTCTTTCCTGTTTAACGATCCTAACAACACGAACCCATCAACCCAAGTTCTATCCAACTTGGCGACCAGCGCTGCTTTCCCTGGAGAGGGCAATCAACTCGGCCGGGTCCCGTATCTCGGCTTCTCCACGGGAGGCATGTCTAGTACGACCACGCAGGGCGACTCGCTCTACGACAGCCTGCAGGCGAGCGTGAGGCATCAGTTCGCCAACGGGTTCTTGCTGCAAGCGTCCTATACTTGGAGCAAGCTCATCACAAACATCAACTCCTCCGAAGCTGGCGGAGGGATTGCGGCGCCAGGCAACGTTCTCTCCGGCGGCGCTACGATGAATAACCCTCTCGACTTTGCTCAGCAGTATGGGCTGGCGTCTTTCAACCGACCGCAGCGCCTCATCGTTGCTTACAGCTATGACCTACCCTACAAACACACACAAGGTTTTGCCGGCCATGTGCTGGGCGGCTGGACCGTGTCGGGTGTCACGACGGCCCAGGACGGCGAGCCGTTTACCGTGATCGATGGTAATGGGGGCACAATTTACGGCGGGGGTACCATCCGCGCCGAGCTGAACGGGGCAAATACGGGGAAATGCAACTCGTACGGAGTCTGTCAGTCGATCGGTGTCGCCGCGTCCGGCAGCACTACCGCCCGCGTGATAAGCGGCCTTACCAGAGGCAATGGATGGATCAACAAGACAGCCTACGGCTCCACGCCATGCATCGGGGGAATTCCAAACCCTGGCGGCGTCGCGACAGATCCTTGCGGGGAGTTTCCGAACGGGCTTTTCCCGGGCGACCCGGGGTACACATTCGCAGGTGCAGGGACGGGTTTCGGAAACTCCGGCATCGGAGCGATCATGGGCCCCGGCCAATTTAACTGGGATATCTCCATCATCAAAAATACCAAAGTCACCGAAGGTACGAGCGTGGAGTTCCGGGCAGAGTTTTACAACGCCTGGAATCATCCGCAGTTCAATCCTCCGGTCAACAGCGTCTCCGACAGCACCTTTGGCGAAGTTCAAAACAGCTCGGTGCCTCCACGTATCATGCAGTTTGCCTTGAAATATTATTTCTAGGCTCCGCGCGCACCACGGCTACGACAGACGGGCCCCGTCCTCGCAAGAGGATGGGCCCTTTTGTTTGCTACGGAGGTTTGTGGACGCTGCGAAGGGATCTCCATATCCATTAACCTGAGGGGCTTCCGCGGGCCAAAGCGCTTTCCGCAGGCCGAGAACTTTGATAGCATCAGATGTCGCCAACTACTCTTAGTTTTCACTGTGGAGCAATTGAATCATGGCAATGGCATGTGAAATTTGCGGCAAGAAGCCGCACTTCGGAAACTCGATCAGCCACGCGCACAACGTCACCCGCCGCCGCTGGAACCCCAATCTCCGCCGCGTCCGCGCCGTCATTGGCGGCGTGCGCAAACAGGTGCGCGTCTGCACTTCCTGCATCCGCTCCGGCCGGGTCAAGAAAGCCGCCTGAACTCTGCGCTCGAAGGGAGTTGGGATTGAGGCGGAGAACTCTGGTCATCTTGGCGCTGGCAGTCTGCGCGCTCGGCGCCGGATGCCGTAAGGAAATCGCGCCCGGCCCGGACGTATGGGCGGTGGTGGATGGCAAGCAAATTCTCCGCCAAGACGTTGACCGCATGTACCGCTCACGCGTCAACTCAGAAGCTCCCGCGCCCTCGCATGAAGAAGAGCTTTCCCTGAAACTCAGCATTCTCGACGAGCTGATCAATAGCCAAATTCTGCTCGATCGCGCGCAGAAGATGAACTTGATCGCCAGCGACGACGAAGTGGAAGACCGCTTCACTCAATCGAAAAGTCCGTACACCGAGGAAGAATTTCAGGCAAAGTTGAAAGCCAGCGGGCTGACCATCGACGATTTGAAGGGCGATATCCGCCGCCAGCTCTCCATCGACAAGCTCCTGAACCGTGAGGTGGCGGCGAAAATCTCGATCACCAATCAGGACATCACGGACTTCTACAACAAGAACAAATCGCAATTCGACGTCGCCGAACCGCAGTATCACGTCGCGGAAATCGTGGTCACACCGCATCCCGATCCCACCGTTCACAATCGCAAAAACAGCAAGGCGGCCAATGATGCCGACGCCGGACGCAAGGCCGCCATGCTCATTCAAAAACTCGATGGCGGCGCGGATTTCACCGATCTCGCGATGGATTATTCCGAGGATCCCAGCGCGTCCACGGGTGGTGATATCGGATTCATTCCGGAATCGTCTTTCAACCGCTCCGACCCGGCGCTTAAGAAAGCAGTGCTTTCACTAAAGCCCGGGCAGTTCACGCAGCCGATCCACACGAAAGATGGCGGCTACACGATATTGAAGCTGATCGCGAAAGAACCCGCCGGCAACCGCCAGCTTTCCGATCCGCAAGTGCAACAAGCGATACGCGACGCGCTGCGCACGCGCAAAGAACAGCTGTTGCGTTCAGCCTACTTGATTGAGGCGCGCGACGAAGCACACGTCACCAATTATTTGGCACGCGAAATTCTCGAATCCGCCGGCAAGCTTCCCGATTCAAATTAGATTTGCATTTTGGCTCTAGCCCCGCGAAAATTCAGGCCGCTCGCATGGGAGCATATTCCGGAGGCATTCATGAATGACGAACTCTTAGATAAGTCGGCGATTCGGGAAGCGCAGGAGAATTGGGTGATTTGGCGTGATGCGGGCGATTGGGATCGATTTCGAACCGTATGGGCTGAGGATGGCCGCATGATGGCCACCTGGTTTCAAGGCACGGGAGAAGAATTCGTTCGCGTCAGCAAGGAAGGTTTCGACAAGGGGGTCAATATCCTGCATACGCTCGGCGCGTGCTCGATTGAGGTGGCCAAAAACCGCGCCATTTCTCAAATTAAAATGTCGATATTGCAGCGCGCCAAAGTGCACGACGTGCTCTGCGACGTCACCTGCGTCGGCCGCTTTTTCGATTTCTTTGAGAAGCGCGAGGGAAAATGGCTGCTGGTGCTGCGCCAACCGATCTACGAAAAGGACCGCATCGATCCCGTCGATCCCGCAGCCACGCTCAAGCTGGATAGCGAGCTGCTCAATCAGTTTCCGGAAGGCTACCGCCATCTAGCCTATCTGCAGGCGAAGAACGGCTTTAAAGTGAAGCCGGACATGCCGGGCCTCAGAGGGACGGACGTTGAAAAGTTGTACGTGCGAGGAAAGACGTGGCTCGCGGGTGGCTCGGCGTACTAGCGGGCACTGCTTGGTTTAAGATCGATGGTGTTTGTCGGCTGAAAGAAAATCGCGAGAATCGATGAACGTTGCTGAACAAGACCAATGGAAGAAAGCTGCCGCCGAAGCCGCCACGGGGCTCGTTCAGGATGGGATGGTCGTCGGCCTCGGCACCGGTTCGACGGCGGCATTTTTCATCGAGGCGCTAGGTAAATGTCTCGCCGTGAACGGTGTGCGCATCACGGGCATCGCCACGTCCCGCCAGGCGGAAGATCTCGCGCGCAGGGCGCAAATTCCGCTCAGCAGTTTCGCCGAGCATACTCAGATCGATCTCACCGTGGATGGCGCCGACGAAATCGAACGCGGTCCGATGGGCCTGATCAAAGGCCACGGAGGAGCGTTGCTTCGCGAGAAAATCGTGGCCGCTGCGAGCGGGCGCATGGTGGTGATCGCCGACGAGACGAAATTAGTCGATCGGCTCGGATCGCTTGTCTCCGTGCCGGTGGAATTGGTCCAATTCGGATGGCAAGCCACGTCGAGAAGCCTCGCGAAAATCGGCGCGCATCCCTCGCTGCGGCTAGGAAGCGACAACACACCGTATGTGACGGATGGTGGGAACTTCATTATGAACTGCGCGTTCGGTCCGATCGCCGAGCCTAAGGAAGTCGCTCACCGGCTCGATCATGTAGTGGGTGTAGTTGAGCACGGGCTTTTTCTCGGCTATGCCAGCGAAGCGATCGTCGCAGGACCAGGCGGCGTTAAAAAATATCAGAGGTCGATGATTTGACTTTCGAGGTACCGCCCACATCGGAGGAAGATCGGTGGGTGACTATCAGCTGCCTGAGGCGTCCCCGCCCCCAGCCCCTGGGGTTGACCGCCGTCCGCCAAATCACTGGCGGCGCTCAGTTCGTGGCTGAGGCGCACGCCCGCGGAAAGACGGCGTCGAGCGCGCCCCACAAAGCCTTCAAAGTGCGATGCGCGGAGCAGATCGCACCCACTTCGTCGATTGCCGGCCGGCTCACCAGCCAGGTACGCCACGCCGCGCGATGGCGCACATCCGCTTCCTGATACACCACGAAATACGCAACAGCGCGCGGCTCTCTGACCTCATAAAAGCGCTTTAACCCCGCCAGGTTTTCCGAGGAAATTTCGGGCACCTGCGCTTGGTAGGCGTAAAAAGCGGCCACCGCCTCGGCCATCGTGCCTTGCGTGGACACTTCCTCGAACGTGTCGAGCAGTGCTGCGACCCCCGGCAGGGGACGCGCAGCGTCCATCGAGCCTTCGCCTACGCCGAGCGACTGCGCGAACTGCCGCCAAAGCATAGGATGCGGAGCGGACGAATTCGTATCCTCCGCCAGATTTTCCCGCACCAATCCGGCCAGCGGCATGGGCGCGCGTTCGGCAAGTTTCGTTAAATTGTCAGGGAACGCGCGAACGTGCTGGTAATGTTGCTCGGCGTACAACTGCAATGATGCTTTCGAAAGAGTCCCTTCGGTCCACGCCCGATAAAACGGATGCTTTAAAAGATGATGTTCCTCAATTAGAGCGTCAATCGATTCCAGTATCGACTTCGGACGCGCCTCTTTCCGCTTTCTATACATCATTCGACTATTCCAATCCCCCGAGACTCCCCTGCCCAGTTTTGCTACAGCAAACCGCACGATATTATTCGAATTTCACGACGAAATCTAGCATGAGTTTCCCAAACGACACAATGCAGCACCGCGAATGCGACCGGTGAAAACGTTAGTGTAAGCCGGACCAATCGTCGGCGAGCAGGATGGAATTGCTGGGGTTCGAAGGATCGTACTTAACGCTGGCGATTTGGCCGGCCGCAACGCGCGCGAGATGCAGCCGTTCTTCGAGTCCCGTAATGTCCTGAGCTGTCTCGTAAGAAACGCCGGAAATCGCGTATGTGTAGTGAAGCAGCATGCGAGGAGAGCCGGAGCCATTGTTATCGATACGTCGCGACAAAAGACTGGTTGGTTTGGATTGCAGTGGGCCGCCAGACGAAAGCGGCGAGGCGGAGAGCTGAGACTTCGAGCTTCCGTTGAACGCAGCCGGATTGTGTTCAGCGATTTCCAAGATGTGGCCTTCCACGATGCGGCCCACCCGATTGAGATACGCGCGACGGCGGCGCTCCAGGTCGTCTTGGTCTTCCGGCTTGCGGCGAAACGCGAAAAACACTCCCGCACCGGCCAGCACGGCCAGCCCCGCTAGAGGGAGTAGATTTTGCCAATCCCTGAGAAACTCGTTCAACGGCTATTGTCTCTGGCAGACATAGTAAATCGCGGCGGACGGAAAAACGAGGGTCTGCTGGCGCCACGCGCCCAATAAATCAATGGGCCGCGAGCATGAGCAGTATCTTTTCGAATGTGCGGTTAATCTCGTGGCGCGACCACAGGATTGCTCAGCGAGCCGATGCCGCCGATTCGGACCTCCACCACGTCTCCCGCCGAAAGTGGCCCCACTCCGGCAGGAGTGCCGGTAGCGATCACGTCCCCAGGCTCAAGAGTCATGGCCTCGGCAATCCATCGGAAAATCACGTCAATGGAAAAGACCAGGTCGGAGACATGCGCCGATTGCTTGTTCTTTCCGTTGACGTAAGTTTCGATTGGGGTATCCGGTGCGGGCGGCTCCGTTTCGAGGATCGGACCAAAGGGGCAGAAGGTGTCGAATCCTTTGCCGCGTGTGAATTGGCCGTCCAGCCACTGCAGGTCGCGCGCGGTCACGTCGTTCAGGCAAGTATAACCAGCGATGTATTGGCGGATGTCTTCCGACGGCTTCGGGTGATAGCAGCGGCGGCCGATGACGAAAGCAAGTTCGCCCTCGAAATCCACGCGCTTGGAGATGCGCGCCAATACGATCGGATCGCCCGGAGAAATAATCGACGAGGGCGGCTTGGAAAAAATGATCGGCTGCTTGGGAGGATCGGAACCCATCTCGTTGGCATGGTCCACGTAGTTGCGCGCCATGCAAAGGATCTTCGAGGGCCACGACGGCGTGAGAAACTGCAGTTGGTCCACCGGCCACCGGTGGCCGGTTCGCTCGCGCGAGCCCCACAGCTCGCCGGAAACTTCATGGACGGTGCCGCCTTCAAGAACACCAGCGCGCGACGCTTGATAAGCCTGCTGCGGCGTCTGATTCGAATGTTGGGCGGCATATTCTTTCAGCTGAAAACGGCAGAGTTTCATGAAATCACCGGGCATGCCGGGCCGCGGCGCGGGCAGCGCGGCGATCCGGCTCGATGGAGTAGCGGCACGCGTGGACGATCATTTCCACAACCCAGGCGCCGACAGCGCAAATTCCGTACAACACTGCCCCCTCGACCAGCACTTCCAGCGGCCAGTGGTGCAGGGCGTTGAAGAGGTGCTCGAAATATATTCCCGCAAGGTTGTAGCCCGCCACGAATATAGCCCACGCGATCATTGCAGAGGCGAACATTCGAACCGGTGAGCGAAGAAATCGGCAGACGGGAACCAGCATCAGGATCAGAAACCAGGCCATGAACAACGCGTTGCGTTCGAGGGCGTAACTCTCTAACGCCGCCACGCGATTAATCACGGCCAGCGCGACTGCCATTTCAGCGACCATCGCGAGGCCGGTGCAAAGGCCGAATTTAAGGACAGGGCGGGGCTGTCGAGTTTCCGCCAAGCCGTCCGCAAGCGCCTGCGGCGCGTCTTCAGTCATGGCTGGGCTGGGTCACTGCCGGTACGCTCACGGCAATCGCGGCGCTGGGAGAGCTTTCGTTTCCCGAACGATCGACGGCTGTCACAGCGTAAAGGTAGCGACGACCAGAAACCACATTCATATCCCGAAAGGCTGGAGTAAGCAACAGTTGGGTGTCGAGCGAGGTGCCCAGAACGCCAGCCCGTTCGCTGCGGTAGACGCGGTATCCCGCGAGATCCGGCTCCGAACTGACGACCCAGGAAAGATCCACGTACGCGGGCTCGCGGTTGCCAGCGGGAACGAAGATTCCGATCAAGCCGGTCGGAGCGGCGGGCGGAAATGTGTCCCGAGGTGTGATGGTGAGTAAATTTGAATCCGACGACTCGATCACGGCCCCCGAATAATCCAATACGCTGCGCACGGAGTAAATGTACGTCTTGCCGAACTCCACGTGCCCGTCTCCGAAGTTTGGAGAATCGGATTCGCCGATTTTCACCAGTGGAGTTTGCCGCGCGGGAGGCGATGCCCGCAAGCCGGGCAAGGGGGCGAATGTCGAGGGCGCTGACTGCGGCGTGGGACCGTCCGCCGCGCCTGCAGGCGGGCTCGATTGCTCTTGCGTTTCAGCGCGATAGATGCGGTAGCCGGCGAGCGCAGGAACGGGGCCAATAGGCGTCCGCTGCGGGGGAGACCAATTGAGCACGACGGCGCTAGGCGTGACCTGTCCCTTCAGATCGGAGATGGGATCAGGAGCAGGGTAGACGCGCAGAGCTGCGAAATTCGAGACCGCCGACAACTTCTTGAGGGATACACGGGTGCGGACCGAATACACAAGGATGCTGTTTGGATGATTCGTGAACTCCGCGGAGTCCAGCGGATCGGAATATTGGAATTGGCCGCGCACGGCGTAGCGCGGTACAAGCTCGGAAGGAATTGTTGTCAACAAGCTCGGGTGTTTAGGCGCGGTTGGATTCAACTCTCCAGAACGGGGCGCGGCTTCGAAATCTCGATAAATCTCGATGGTGGGAGGATGATCGAGAGAACCGCCGCCGACGGAATCTTGAGGGACCGCAAACCTCAGAAGCACGCGGTTGCCCGATTGAGAAGCCGCAACGTCTGCAACTGGCGCGGGAACAGACGGTTTTCGAGCAGTCGGCTCGCCGGGAGAAGCGCACCCGGCAATGAAGAGCAGAGCTGCAACGCTGAAGGCCGCCAGCGCCTTTATCGTACAGCGAGCGGCCAAAATATGCGGCGACGAGCGGCCAAGCCCTCCCGAATGTCGAGTTGCCATCGTCGCGTTGTGTGCCTTTAGAGTATGTAGCGGCTGAGGTCCTGGTCCTTGACGATGTTCGCGAGCTGTTTCTGCACGTAGGTTGCGTCCACTTTCACATTCTTCTTCTTCAGTTCGGGCGCGTCGAAGGAAATCTCTTCGAGCACCTTTTCGAGAATCGTATGCAGCCGTCGCGCGCCGATATTTTCGGTTTGCTCGTTCACGGTGGCGGCGAACCGTGCAATGGTTGCGATCGAATCCTCGGTGAAATTCAGCTTCAGTCCTTCGGTATCGAGCAGAGCGGTGTATTGCTTGATTAGCGCGTTTTTAGGCTCGGTGAGAATTCGGATGAAATCGGCTTCGGTAAGCGAGCTCAGCTCCACCCGGATCGGAAACCGGCCCTGCAGTTCGGGAATCAGCTCCGAAGGCTTCGCCGTGTGGAACGCTCCAGCAGCAATAAACAAAATGTGGTCCGTGCGGACCATGCCGTAGCGCGTGTTGACTGTGGTGCCTTCGACGATGGGAAGAATGTCGCGCTGCACGCCTTCGCGCGAAACGTCAGGACCGTGGCCGGATTCGCGGCCGGCGATCTTGTCGATCTCGTCGATGAACAAAATTCCCATTTGCTCCACGCGGTCGACGGCCAGCCGCGTCACTTGATCCATATCGATCAGCCGATTTTCTTCTTCCTGGATCAAATAGTCGAAGGCTTCGGAGACCGTCATCTTCCGCTTCTTCTTTTGCTGACCGAACATGCCGGAGAGCATGTCCTTCACGTTGATGTCCATCTCCTCGACGCCCTGGTTGCTGATGATTTCAAACGCAGGCATGGAGCGCTCGCGAACTTCAACTTCCACCAGGCGCTGATCGAGTTTCCCCTCGCGAAGCTGCACGCGAAGTTTCTCGCGCGTGCGCTGCGTTTGTTCGCGGCGCTGCGCCTCCGTCGGTCCATTCGGTTCGGCGGCGGGCACGGGGGACGGCGGCAACAATAGTTCCAAAAGCCGCTCTTCGGCGGATTGCTCGGCGCGTTCGGCTACTTCGTCGAGCTTTTCCTCGCGCACCATGTCGATGGCCGTTTCCACGAGATCGCGCACCATGGATTCCACATCGCGGCCCACGTAGCCGACTTCCGTATATTTCGAAGCTTCCACTTTTACGAACGGGCAGCCGGCCAGACGGGCGAGGCGCCGCGCGATCTCCGTCTTCCCTACCCCGGTCGGACCGATCATCAAAATGTTCTTCGGCAGCACATCCTCGGCCATCTCAGCGGGAAGCTTCTGGCGGCGCACGCGATTGCGCAGAGCGATGGCCACTGCTTTTTTCGCTGGATTCTGTCCGACGATATATTTATCGAGCTCGGCGACGATTTCGCGCGGCGTCAGTTCGTCGAACGACGACAGCGGCTCCGCCTCGGTTGTTTGCTGTTCTCCAGACAAGTAGATCACCATGTCTTTCTCCGGCTTGCCGCTCATACTTCTTCGATGCTGAAATTTGCGTTCGTGTAGATGCAAATGTCGGCGGCGATCCGCATCGCTTCCTGCGCGATATCCTTGGCGCTCAACTTCGAGTTTTTAGCCAGGGCGCGCGCGGCCGCCACTGCGTAATTGCCGCCGGAGCCGATCGCGCAAACGCCGTCGTCCGGTTCGATCACGTCGCCATTGCCGGATAGCAGGAACGTGTTCTTCGGATCGGCCACCAGCAGCAAGGCATCGAGGTGGCGCAGGGAGCGGTCTGTGCGCCATTCCTTCGCCAGCTCGACGGCCGCGCGCGGCAAGTTGCCGTGAAACTCCTGAAGCTTGTTTTCAAAGCGTGAAAAGAGCGAAAGCGCGTCCGCCGTGCTGCCCGCGAAACCAGCCACTATCTTATCGTTATACAGGCGCCGGATTTTTTTGGCGCTGTGCTTGATCACCGCGTCTCCCAGAGTCACTTGACCGTCGGCGGCGAGAACTACTTTGTTGTCCTTGCGCACGCACAGAACCGTTGTGCCGTGCATCTGTTCGGATTCCCGCGAAGTTCGCATCAAATGATTATACTCCGCGGTACAGAAATGAAACCATCGGGACGTTCGCGAGGGTTGCCAAAAGGGGGGAAGAAGCCGTTACGCCGTACGCCTTCGTCAGCAATCCGCTCAGGAGTTAGAATCAAGCTAGCTACCAGTCCGGATTCTTGTCGGGGTTTGAATTCTTGTCTTTGCCGCTATCTTTCTTTTTCTCTTTCCGTTCTTTTTTACGTTCCTTCTTTCCGATTTTGCTCCAGCGCTCTTCGAGCGATTCCTTGGTAAACAGAGAATCCGGAAGATTCGTGTTGTAATCGCATTTGGCGAAAAAGGCCTGGAACACTTTCATTCCGTTGCGGTCGCGCTCCAGCTGGAAAG
Organism: Candidatus Acidiferrales bacterium; assembly: GCA_050747045.1. GTDB lineage: Bacteria > Acidobacteriota > Terriglobia > Acidiferrales > UBA7541 > Palsa-295. The sequence continues at coordinate 14,642 of JBOGNC010000014.1, forward strand.
CCGTCTGTATTCCTTGAACCGCGTGGTAGTCGGAAAAGAAATTAGTCTCCCGGCTGCTCAGCTGCGTCTTCGGATCGCGGCTTTCCGCCAGTTCCTGAATCGGCAAATGCGTGGCTTCGGCAAATGCGATGCGGATCGTCCGATTGTCGTTATCCGTCAGCTCGACCCAATCCGCTTGCTTTAGCTGCACGATATCTGGGCCGGCATAGCGAAAGACCATTCCCGGCTCGTGAATCCGGTGACGCAGGATGTTGTCGATGTCCGTCAGATTGCCTTCCTGAAATTCTTCAAGATCGCTAGCCGGCGCCTCGGAGACTCCGCCACGATCGAGCACCCAGCCCTGCTTGCCGTTGTATACCTCGATGATGTTTCTCTTAGGAACATTTTCCTGCCGCTCTTTATCCGGCGGAATCGAATAGTCGATGAATTTCCCGAATCCCGTGACGGCGCCGGAATGATCGAACTGCCCGAGGTTTCCCGTGCACGTAGCGTCGTGAACGTTCAAATACGTCTGGCCGCCGAGCGCCTGAATCGCCGCCTGCAGGATCTGCTTGGCTTTCGCCGCGCTCTGATCCGGCATCATGACTTCGTCGTCCTGCGCATTGGCGCCAGGCGATACGGCCAGCGCCATGGCGAAGCAAAACGCCAGGCCAAGCGCGAGCGAACATTTCATCCACACAGGACGGCTCCTCCGTTCACGTTAACCACTTCGCCGGTCATGAAACTGGCCAGGTCCGAGGCGGCGAAAAGGATCGGCCCGGCAATCTCTTCGGGCCGCGCCACGCGTCCCAGCGGGATCGCGGCCACCACTGCTTTTCGCCCCGCTTTGGTCTCCAAAGTCGGCTTGGACATGTCCGTTTCCACCCAGCCGGGCGCAACGCAATTTACCAGGATGTTGTGGCGTGCCAGTTCGGTTGCTAGGCCCTTCACGAAACTGATGATCGCGCCCTTCGTGGCGCTGTAGTGGGTGTGGAAGGCCTCGCCGCGCTGACCGGAAGTGGAGCTAATCGCGATGATGCGCCCGCCGCGCTGCGCAATCATCTGCGGCACAGCAAGGTGGATCACGGCATACACACTTTTCAGGTTGACCTGCATCATCTGGTCCCACTCGCGCTCCGCTAGCTTCTCGATGGGGATGTCGGGTGCGGTCCAGATGCCCGCGTTGGCTATCAGAATATCCAGCCGCCCCAGGCGCTCGCACGCGAACTCGACCAGCCTTTTCGCTCCAGCCATTTTCGATAGATCGGCCTTGCAGGATTCGATGCGCGTACCGTGCTTGCGGGCTTCCTGCTCCACTTGCGCGGCCGCCTCGGAATTGCGGGCGTAGCCGAATACTACGTCCGCGCCGGCCTGTGCGAATAGCTTCACCGAGGCGGCGCCGATGCCTCGCGACCCGCCGGTGATCAGTGCCGCTTTTCCTGCCAGCGAAATCATTCGTCCCCCAGGTTCAGGTTGTGAACTTCAGGCATCCGCGGGAACTCTACGCGCCGCACGAACGAGTCCGCGAAAAAGCGATCGCGCCAGTGCGTCCGTGGCGGCCATGCGCTCCGGATGCCATTGCACGCCCAGGACCCAGTTCGCATCGCCAGTCCACTCCACGGCTTCGATTACTCCGTCTGGCGCCCGCGAAATGACGCGCAAATCCCGCCCCGGATCGAGAACCGACTGGTGATGAGAGCTGTTCACTCGAATTTCCTCGGATGCTCCGGCCATCGACGCGAGCTTCGTGCTCGGCTCGATGCGCGTGGTATGGAACACTTCCGAACCGGCCCTCGCATCGCTGGCGTCCGTCTTGTGGGCGATCGACGTGCCCAGCTCGCTCCGAATATCCTGCACCAGACTGCCGCGGAGAAACACGTTGAGGCTCTGGATGCCATAGCAGATTGCCAGCAGCGGCTTCTGCTCGGCGAAGCAACTCTCCAGCAGCGCCCAATCGGTGCGTTCGCGACACTCATCCGGCTCAGCCGTGGCCGAATGGCGCGCTGCCTGAAAACGGGAGGGATCCACGTCCGCCGGGCTGCCCGTCAACAGCACACCGTCGAGAGTTGCGGCGATTTTTTCAAGATGATCGGCCGAAAGCCCTAGCGAAAGCACCACAGGCTCGGCGCCCGCCCCGCGCAAAGCGGACACGTACGGCTCCAACTTGGCGAAATCGCCAGCAAGTTCTTCTTTTCGCGTGCGATACGGAAGGCCAACGCGCGGTCTCGAGCTGCCATCGGGGCGCATTCAAGTGATCGTACCATCGCGGATGAGCGCCGAGCAAACCAGCAGGCGCATCCTGTCCGCTGTGTAATGGTTGAGGTTCGGACGGGCAGGCGGCTAACTGGCGCGCGCGCTCTTTTGCATCGAGGTGCTTCCAAGCATTTGCAGCGAGCCGCGAAACAGCTTCTCGAAATCGCCACCGGCATTGGCGCGCGACTGCTCGATGGCGCGCTCCACGGACCGCTCGTCGTATCCCAGATTGATCAGTGCCGACGCGACATCTGATTCAAGCTGCGAGGGCGTGGCGGGCTTGCCGGCGTCGGGCACTTCGACCGCCGCTAGCCTGTCGCGCAGCTCCACCACGATCCGTTCCGCCGTCTTTTTTCCCACGCCGGGTATGCGCACCAGCTGCGCGAGATCGCCCTTGCGAATCGCGGGAACCAGATCCTCAACCCCCATCCCCGAGAGAATCTTCAATGCCAACGAGGGCCCCACACCTGAAGCCGATAGTAACAGCTCGAAGCACTGCTTTTCGCGCGCGGTCAGAAATCCATACAGCGCGAGTTGGTCCTCGCGCACGTGTGTGTAAATCAGAAGCGTTGCTTCCTGGTGCAGTACGCCCAACTCGGCAAACGTGGAAAGCGGAATTTGCACCTGATATCCCACGCCGCCCACGTCGACGAGCACCTGGTTCGGACGCTTGTCGATAAGCTTCCCCCGGAGCAATCCAATCATGTCCTGTGATTATTGAATAGCGCCGCACTCGTGTCAAACGCTCACCAGCGAACCAGCGAACGACGCCAAGGCCACGCGCTGGATAAAATTGGCCGACGATTTAGAAACCGTCCGCTCGCTCCGGCCTCAGAGACCGCTCGAATTCCAATTTTCGGATTCCCTGGCCGCTTCCGATAAGTAGTTTCCATGGCCCGCACCCACACGCGTCCGAATTTTGGTAGGTCACTGTGATTAATCGCAAAATCCGGATAGCACATTGAAATTGGTGAGGTCGAAAATGCCCACGTGAAAAAATAATGTCGAACTTTTCATTTTGTACGCGCGTATCTGATTCTGGAACGAAATTCGCGCATCGAATGCGTCGTGCGCTTCGGCGATTTCGGCTGACCGGATAATCTCAAGGAGGGAACTACGATGTTTAGCAAGCGGTGTTCTTTTGCAATTTCAGTGCTGGCCGGATGTATTCTGGCGGTCGCGTTGGCGGCCGTTCCTGCAACAGCGAAAGAATCGAAAACCATCAGCACGAACATGGACATTCCTGCCCCGACTTCACTCGGTGGCAAACCCGTGAAGGAGGGAGCCTACCGGCTGATCGCCAACGGCTCAACTGTAATGCTCAAGAATGGAAGCAAAACGGTGGCCGAAGCCCCCGCCGAGTGGAAACAGTCCGATGACAAGGCAAGTTACTCCTCCGTGGTGACTGACGGCCACGGAATCAAGGAATTTCATTTCGAGGGCAAGGCGAGTTACATCGAAGTCGAAGAATAAGGGAGTAGAAGAGCAAAATGCCCGACGATGCCGTTCAGCGCTGCGCCCGATCCCGTTGGACGGCTTCATCGATCAGCGAATCCAGTTCGCGGCGCGTCAGCGAAATTCTCTCGGTGCCATTTTCATTAGGAGAGTATGGCCGCAGGCCCGCCGCCGGAGCGCTCGAACCTGCGGCGTAACGCGATCGCGCGGCAACCAGCTTTTCCACATCCACGCTGGAAAGCAGTTTCTGCTTACCGAGAAGTTCAGTCACCAGAGCAACGTGAGCGAAATGTTCAGTCGTCTCCATGCGGAGAAAAGCAGTCAGCAAATCTGGCCCGTACGTGACCGCGCCGTGATTGGCCATCAAGATCGCATCGTGCTCGGCCACGAAAGGCTCAATCGCATCGCTTAGCTCGGATGTTCCTGGAGTGCCGTAGCGTGCCAGCGGCACTTGCCCTAATCCGATTACCAACTCGCACAATATCGGCTTATCAAGAGCCATTCCCGCAGCGGCAAATCCGGTGGCGATCGGCGGATGCGCGTGGCAAACGGCCCTGACGTCCGGCCGCAGGCGGTATATCAGGGTATGCATGGCGATTTCGGAGGATGCTTTGCGGCAGCCGCACACAGGGCGCCCGTCCAGATCGGTGATCACCAGATCTTCGGGTTCCATCATTCCCTTGCTCATGCATGTGGGTGACGTCAGAATTCGGTCTATGCCAAGCCGCACGGAGATGTTCCCATCCGTCGAGGCCACGAACCCTCGATCGTGAATCCAGCGGCCCACGGCGCAAATATCCCGCCGGTGCTGTTCTTCCGGCTTTTCGGCGCCCGGAGAAATGGACTCGGGAAACAGAAACCGCCTCCTAATCCGAATTTGTGCGTGGGCCGAGCTACGCGTAGAAACCGCGCAGCTTGAGCGCTCGAGCGACGCGGTCGATCGCCAGGATATAGGCCGCGATGCGGTTATCGACCCCGTGAGTTTCCGCGTAGCGTACCACTTGATCGAAGCTTTGTTCCATAACATCTTGCAGGCGCTCGTTAACTTCGCGTTCCCGCCAGAAAAAGCCCTGCCGGTCCTGTACCCATTCGAAATAGCTGACCGTCACCCCGCCGGCATTCGCCAAAATATCCGGCACCACGAAGATGCCCTTTTGCCCTATGGTCGCATCCGCGTGCGACGTGGTAGGTCCGTTGGCGCCTTCGCAAAGGATCTTGCAATCCACGCGGTGCACATTCTCAGCAGTAATCTGATTTTCCGTGGCCGCCGGAATCAAAATATCGCATGGGCGGAACAGCAACTCTTGCGCGGTCAATTTCTCGCCGCCCTCCGGCAAATCCGGCAGCCGCTTTCCCTGCCCGTAAACCCACTCGTTCAACTTAGGAATATCAAAGCCGTTCTCGTTGTAGAGCCCGCCATGGACATCCGCGACGCCGATGATCTTGTAACCGGCCTCGTGCATCAGCAGCGCCACGTTCGACCCGACGTTTCCAAAACCCTGCACGATCACGCGGCACTTCTCGCGCTTCATCTTGAATTTCGCCACGGCCTTGTCGCAGCAGATCATCACTCCCCGGCCCGTGGCTTCGCGGCGGCCCTGCGACCCGCCCAAATCCAGCGGCTTGCCCGTTACCACCGCCGTGGTTGCTTGCCGCACGTGCATCGCGTAGGTATCCATCACCCAGGCCATCGTCTGTTCATTCGTCCCGATGTCCGGCGCCGGCACATCGCGCTCCGGCCCGAACCAATCTGCCAATTGCGCGGTGTAGCGGCGCGTCAGCCGTTCGAGCTCCGGCTTGGATAGCTTTCCCGGATCGCAAATCACGCCGCCTTTTGCGCCGCCGAAGGGAATATTCACCACCGCGCATTTCCACGTCATCCACGCCGCGAGCGCCCGCACTTCGTCCAAGCTAACGTCCGGCGAGAATCGAATGCCGCCCTTCCCCGGCCCGCGCACCGTCGAATGGAGCACGCGGTATCCGGTGAAAATTTGTACGTGGCCGTTATCGAGCGCCACCGGAATGTATACGGTGATCTCGCGTTCCGGATACTTCATATACTGATACAGGCCGGATTCCAGGCCGAGCTTGCGTGCCGCGATCTCGAATCGCGCTTCGGCCGATTCAAAAACGCTCATCTCGCCGGTTACGGTTGCGGGCATCACTTCCTCCGCTTTTCAGATTTGGAGGGGGCCAAATGGTTTGCGACAGCTATCGGATTCGCGGAGAAAGATACAACGGCGGTGGTGCTGCTGGCGCGAAAAAAATCGTACTCTCGCATCATTTAGCGCCGCACCCCGGCGTTCCGCAGGTCGTGGCCGGTCATTTCGCGTGGCTCCGTTGCGCCAGCCAGTCCCAGGATGGTCGGCGCGATGTCGCGCAACGAGCCGCCAGGTTTCAGACCCGCGCGCCCATCCTCACTGACCAGCAGGAAAGGGACAGGATTCGTGGTGTGATAGGTATGCGGGCCGCCGGTCGCCGGATCGATCATCGTTTCCGCGTTGCCGTGGTCGGCCGTGATGATCCACGCGCCTCCGCGAGGACGGAGCGTCTGATAAATCCTGCCAAGGCATGCGTCAATCGTCTCGCACGCCTTAATCGTTGCTTCCAGCTTTCCGGAATGCCCCACCATGTCCGCATTGGCGAAGTTCATGATGATCGCGTTGAATTTCCCCTTTTCAATCGCCTCGATCACTGCCTCCGTGATTCCAGCGGCAGACATTTCCGGCTGTAAGTCGTAGGTAGGCACTTTGGGCGACGCAACCAGGAGTCGCTCCTCGCCCGGAAAGGGCTTTTCGATGCCGCCGTTGAAAAAGTAAGTGACGTGAGCGTACTTTTCCGTTTCCGCCACGCGCAAATTTTTATAGTTCAACTCCGCAAACACGTTCGCCAGTATCTGTTCCAGTTTTTCCGGTCCCAGCAAATGTTTCAGCCACGGCCACGTTTTTTCGTACTGCGTCATCGCCACGAAGCACAAGTTTTTCGGGCGCGCCACATCGGCGAACTTGTCGAAGCCCGGCTCGATCAGCGCGCGCGTCATCTGGCGGGCGCGGTCGGCGCGGAAATTGAAGAAGATCACCGCGTCGTCGTCGCGGATCGGACCGCGGGGAACGGAGGGTTTACCAGCGGCCGCCGCCGCCGTGATCGCCACCGGAACGACGAACTCGTCCGTGACGCCCTTTTCGTAGCTGGCGCGCATCACCGCGATCGGATCGCTCGATTTCGTTTCCGATTCGCCATGCACCACCGCGCGATACGCCCGCTCCACGCGCTCCCAGCGGTTGTCACGATCCATCGCGTAATAGCGGCCGCTTACGCTGGCGATCTGTCCCACGCCGTATTCGCGCATCTTCCGTTCCAGCGCGCGCAGAAAATCGATGCCGCTTTCCGGAGGCGTGTCCCGGCCGTCCATGAAGCAATGGACGAACACCTTCTCAACGTTATTCTCGCGCGCCATCCGAAGCAGCGTGTACAGGTGGTCGATATGCGAATGCACCCCACCGTTGCTGACCAGGCCCATCAAATGCAATTGACGCCCGCGCCCGCGCTTCATTGCTTCCAGCAGCAGCGGATGGCGCATAAATTCGCCGCTGGCGATCAGTTGTTCCACGCGGGTGATGTCCATTTGCACGATCCGCCCGGCGCCTATGTTCAAATGGCCCACTTCGCTATTGCCCATCTGTCCCTCGGGCAATCCCACCCACGGACCGGAGCTTTGAATCAGTGTGTTGGGAAATTCCTTCAGCAGGCGGTCGTAGTTGGGCTTGCGCGCCAAAGCAATGGCATTGCCCTTCGTCTCCGGGCGATAACCCCACCCGTCCAACACCGTCAGCACGATCGGTCGCGGCCTCTTACTCATCAGCGACCCACACGCTTACCCGGAACTTGGGTCTTGCCACGATCAAAATTGTCCGGAACTCATAAATGGTTTGCGTTTCAGCCCGCATAGCCTGCCCACGTTAGCCGAGTAGCCGCGCCACTTGCAAGCCTATGTTGACGTAAGGAGAAACGCCGAAAGAGAAACTGCGAAGAACGGAAGCCTCAGCCAGTGCCTGGGACGCCCGGCGAGGGCGAAGTCAATTACCCAATCTGCATCACGTTCGCAACCGCCGCGATCAAGAACGCAACCGCACAAACTCCGGCCGCGGATCCCGCGATTACCGACCAGAACGTCAGCCGATCCTCGGATCTGTCCACAAACCGCCGGCAGGCCAGGACGAATAGAAACGCCGCCACAGCTTCGGAAATCAGCGCTGCAACGCAAAAAATAGTCACTGGCAACCGATTATCGGAAAACAGGTTGGCGCCAAACCCGTCAAAAAATTGCGATGGAACCAACGTCGCCACCACCACCGGCCAGAGCGCGAGCCAAAGACCAGCCGAAAATTGCCGCTTTCGGCTAAGAAACGACTTGTCCTTTTCGAACGCAAATGTCCACGCACTTTTGATTTGAGTGGTCATCTGCATTATGAATGGTTGCAGCAAGCGTGTTTTTCCCCCAAGCCATGGAAATTGAGCACTTGCGGATGTGTGAGCCAATTTTGCGCGCATCTTCGTTGGATTCGAACCCCCGGTCGGCGTGGTCCGCTACTTTCGCTGAAACGGTCAGAGATCTGAACAGCACGTTGCGCCTGTCGGTCCCGAACCGCCCTGTAAACTTGGATGGTGAACCGGCACATTGTGTAACAGGAGAGATATCGCTCGTTGAGGGACGATTAGCCGCTCAAAACCGCATCTACCCTCCACGGCCGGCAAGCTTCATTCAATGCATGTCACCCGATGCGATAAACTGGCGTTAGAGCAAGGCCGAGTTGTACATTCCCGATATGCCGGACACTGAAGCTTTCGCTGTAGTCGCGGACTCGCCATCTGGAATGTCAGATTCGCGCGCGCCGCTGCCGTCCAACTGGCGGCGCGGATTTTGGAGCCTGATCGTCACCCAGTTTCAGACCGCCTTCAACGACAACGCGCTGAAGTTTTTGGTCATATACATGATTGTGGGGATGAATTTCCCGGCGGATCGGCGGGATTTCTTCGTCCTGATTATCGGAGCGCTGTTCGCCATTCCTTTCATTTTGTTCTCGATGACCGGCGGCTATTTTGCGGACCGCAGCAGCAAGCGTACCGTCACCATTGCTACGAAGTTTCTCGAAGTCGCAGTCATGGCGTTTTTCATCTTTGGCCTCGCCATCCACAGCCTGGTCATGGAATGTTCGGGCGTATTTCTCATCAGTGCGGAAGCCGCGCTTTTCGGTCCATCGAAATACGGATTGTTGCCGGAGCTCCTGCCCGAACCCAAGCTTTCGTGGGGCAACGGCATCATCGAGCTCGGCACATTCATTGCCAGCGTGGCGGCCATGATGGTGGCTGGTCTGCTCGGTGACCGCTACCGGGGACGCGAAGCCGTCGCTGGCTGGATGTTGCTCGGCTTTACGTGTGTGGGGTTAGCCACAAGCTTCGGAATCTCGCGAGTTCCGCCTGCCGATCCAAGGAAGGCATTTCACTGGAATCCAATCGGGGATCTGGGCGTTCAGATCAAACACATTCGGGCTGACCGAGTGCTCTCATGGGCGGTAGTCGGCAACACGTACCTTTTTTTCCTCGCGGGATTATTGCAACTGGTGATCGTGATCTACGGTCACGACGTGCTGCACATCGACGACGCGCACACGAGCTATCTGCAGGCAGCCGTCGGGATTGGCATCGGTTTGGGCAGCGTGGCAGCGGGATACCTTTCCGGCGGGAAAATTGAGTACGGGCTCATTCCTTTGGGCGCGGTGGGCATGACGATTTTCGGAGCGTTGCTCTATATACCCACGCTCACGCTATGGACCTCCGCGATTGACTTAGCATTCCTTGGATTTTTCGGAGGCTTGTTTGCGGTTCCGCTGGGAGCGTTAATCCAACATCGACCGCGGCCCGAACAAAAAGGTGGCGTCATTGCGGCGGCCAACCTATTGTCTTTTGTTGGCATTTTCATCGCCGCCGGTGCGTATTACCTCTTCTCGGCCGTATTTCATCAGACGGCACGCGGCATCTTCCTCGATGGCGCGGTATTGACGCTGGTCACCAGCACGTATTCGATCTACCTGCTGCCGGATTCGATGCTGCGGTTTGTTCTGTGGCTGGCAACGCATACGGTTTACCGGATTCGCGTGGAGGGGCGCGAGAATATTCCCGAAAGCGGCGGTGCCCTTTTCGTCTGCAATCATACGTCCTTCGTGGACGCGCTTTTTCTAGTCGCTTCGACCGACCGCTCGATTCGCTTCCTGATGTTCAAGGACATCTACGACCTGCCTTATGTGAAGCCGTTCGCGAAGATGATTCGCGCCATCCCGATTTCATCCGAGCAGCGGCCGCGCGAAATGCTGCAGTCGTTGCGAGAAGCCACGGAGGCGATCCAGAAAGGCGAAGTGGTTTGCATCTTCGCGGAGGGCCAGATCACGCGCATTGGACAGCTTTTGCCGTTTCGCCGCGGCATGGAACGCATCATGAAAGGCGTGGACGCGCCGATCGTGTCTGTGAGCCTGGATGGAGTATGGGGCAGCATTTTCAGCTTTGAGCGCGGACGGTTCATGTGGAAATGGCCGCGCTCGATCCCGTATCCGGTGACGGTGAGTTTCGGCAGGCCAATGCCGGCCACCTCGACAACTTTCGAGGTGCGGAAAGCAGTGCAGCAGCTGCAGGCCGAAGCCTACGCGCATCGCAAGCGGCGCATGCGCACGCTGCATCGATCGCTGATCCAGACGGCCCATCGGCATCCCTTCCGTTTCGCGATGGCGGATAAACGGCGCGTGCGCATGAAATGGTCCGGCGTATTGCTGAGCGCGATTTTTCTGGCTCGGAGGTTGCGGAGCGTCTGGGAAGGGCAGGAGATGGTAGGCATTATGCTGCCTCCTTCCGTACCGGGCGCGCTGGTGAATTTCGCGGCGATGCTAGCCGGAAAGATTCCGGTGAATCTGAACTACACGACTTCGGACGAATCGCTGGCGTCTTGCGCGGCGCAATGCAAGATCGAGACAGTGATCACCACCAAACCGTTGCTCGACAAAATTCCGCTGCGCGTTCCGGGTAGGGTGGTCCTGCTGGAAGAAGCCGCGGCCTTGCCGAAAGTCGGCGAACGATTTGCGGCGTTGGTGCTGTGGTTTATGCCCAGCAGCTTTATTGAGCGCAGGGTGAGCGGCGGCAGGTGCAAGTCGGTAGACGACCTGGCGACGGTGATTTTTTCTAGCGGGAGCACCGGCGATCCGAAAGGCGTGATGCTCTCGCACTACAACATCGCTTCGAACATCGACCAGGTGGGCCAGACGTTCATGCTCGATGGTGCCGATTGCTTGCTTGGCGTGCTTCCCTTCTTCCATTCGTTCGGCTTTACGGTAACGCTGTGGCTTCCCGCGGTACTGGGCGTGAGTGCCGTCTATCATCCGAGCCCGCTCGACCTGACCGCCGTGGGCGAACTTGTGCGCGACTATCGGGTCACCTTTCTGATGGCGACGCCGACCTTCCTGCAAGCGTACCTGCGGCGCTGTTCGCCGGAAGATTTCGGCAGCTTGCGATTTGTGATTGCTGGAGCCGAGAAATTGCCAGAGCGGCTGGCGGTGGCATTCGAGGATCGCTTCGGCATTCGCCCGCTCGAAGGTTATGGCGCCACGGAATGCTCGCCCGTGGTGGCCGTGAACACGCGCGATTTCCGCGCGCCCGGATTTCGGCAGGTGGGCGCGAAGCGCGGGCGCATCGGCCACCCGCTGCCGGGAGTGACGGTGCGCATCGTCGATCCGGAAACGCGCGAGCCGGTACCGCTTGGCACGGCAGGATTGCTGCTGGTGAAAGGTCCGAACGTGATGCAGGGCTATCTTGGCAAGCCTGAGAAAACCGCCGAGGTTTTGCAGGATGGCTGGTACGCGACGGGTGACATCGCGGCCGAGGACGAAGACGGTTTCCTGACCATTACCGATCGCCTGAGCCGTTTCAGCAAAATCGGCGGCGAAATGGTGCCGCACGTGAAGGTCGAAGAACGATTGCATGAGCTGGCCAATGCCACGGAGCGTAAGTTGGTTGTCACCAGCGTCCCAGATGGCAAGAAGGGCGAGCGGCTCGTGGTGCTGCATATTCTGGAAGTAGATGAGCTGAAGATGCTGCTCCAACAGCTTCCGCAATCGGGGCTGCCCAATTTGTGGACACCGCGCTCCAATCAGTTCTTTGCCGTCGAAGAGTTGCCGCAGCTTGGGACCGGGAAGCTCGATTTGCGGCGCGTTCGCGAACTGGCGCTGGAGCTTTCCCCCCGCGAGGACGAGTAAGCGGTTGGCGTTGCCGCTTGGGGGGCTTGGAAGGACCGCCGCATTGGCGCGCAAATGATCGTCAAAACTCTGGTGGATCGCGGCGCCGTCGGCCTGATCACCACCCACGATCTGGCCCTTGCGGAGATCGCCGATGTTCTCGGTTCGCGCGCCGCGAATTTTCACTTCGAGGATCGCCTGGAAGATGGGAAGTTGATCTTCCATTACCGCCTCAGCCCCGGCATCGTCCGCACCAGCAACGCCCTCCATCTCATGCGCTCCATCGGCATCGACGTGTGATTTCGCTCGCTTTCGGGCGTGGACCGTCCACCTAAACTGTGTGTCATCCCGGCAGAGGCCGCTTTCCGGCCGACGAGGGATCCGCTTTTTGCCTGGCTGAGAGCATCCGCCATCTAAAGCGGAGTACGCGTGCTAAAAACGTCCTTGCCGCGACTCCGAGAGTTCCCCGTCCCAACGAATTTTGCCGCGCAGTTTCCGAAAGCCCGTTTGCGCTCGCAACTGCGCCAGCGCCTGGGCCTTCTCGCCTGCCGCTTTCTTCGTGCTCTTCGTTTTCTTCCCGGTGTTTTTCAGAGCTTTTCTCATGATTGCTCTCAATTTTCAACCGCTTCGGCCAGCCGCCGGCTCAGCGGCCAGATTTCCCATTCGCCTTGCCATTGGCTTTTGCTTGGCCGATGATTAGATCATTTAACAGCGATTCGGTCCGACCCGTCATATCGGCAAGACGCTCTTCCAACGCCTCTCGGTTCCGAACTGCTTCCCTAACTGACTCTGTGACGCGCTCTACGTCGTCCCACCTCGGAGGGACAGGAATGAGGATTCCAGAGATGTGCTTTGCTTCCAGGTGCTGCTGAACGGAGCCGTACTCGTTCTTGAGCATCTGATCGTGCCCAGCGAATGATTGGAGGTAGGCATAAACGTAGTAGCGGATGGTCTCGTTCTTGATTCGCACCCGGATCATGTCGTCCGAAACAATCTTTCCGACCAAGCGATTGGTTGCATATGCTATGCGGCCAATTGTTCCCGATCGAGTGACCAGTAGATCCCCGTGCTGTACGCGCAAGACCTTTATCGTGTGAAGCTGCTTCTGCGATGCTCGCTTCGTTTCAATGAGCTTCGCGCTTTCGGACTTCTCCTGAAGCACCGGCATGGGGGGAAATAGTACTCAGTACCACTTGTCGGAGTGTCCACAATGATGTTTTCGGTTTTGATTCGAGGTCCCTTGAATATGATGACGTTCTTCTCTATCTGACCAAGGGTCGTTACCGTCCAGCCGTTCTTTCCGTCCAGCGCCTCGATATCTTTGATGGTCTTGTTTAGGTTGGGCAGGTAGTACTGCGGATTGATGACGAGCGCGTCGGTGATATGTGAGCGCTTGACTGTAAACCGGTATTCGGAACTCTTCAGCTTGCCGCTCCGTGCAGCCTTGTAATCGGCCAGGATTTCATCGAGGTCATGGTCGATGATTTCGGTGGGCTGATTCTTTTCATCCCGCTTAAAGATCGGAATCCCTTCGCTGTCTTGTCCCACCTTCCTTGAGACCGCCATGAAGATGGCGTAATCCTTTGGAACCAGCTCCCCTGCTTTCGGCCGATAGACAAACACAAGGCATGTGCGAACACCCGTATGCGGCTGGAACGTGTTTTTGTGGCAGTTCACCACCCCGAGGAGTTGATACCTGCTGAGGAGTTGCTGGCGCACCGGATAGTAGGTGTGGGTGTCGAGGAAGCTCTTGGGCATAACGATGCCAATCTTTCCTCCCGGGCTGACCCAATCCAGGCATCGTTCGAAAAACAGCATTTCAGGAGGTACGCCTTCATCGCTGACTTCGCCGGTTGACTGGTACTTTCCGTCGCGCTCGGTCCACTTCATTCCGCTCACGTAACTATCGAGGATTTTCTTATCTGTGATCTTGCCTTCACCAACGCCGCCGAACGGGGGGTTGGTTAGGATGATGGTTGGCTTACCCCTGCCGGCAAGGGCTTTGACATGGTCATTGAAGTTTTCGTAAGGGCCTAAGCTGTCACCCTTAGTCATCCCGGTGTGGCCGTCGCCATTGAGAATCATCGCCGTCTTGGCGATCTTGACGAGCCGCTTGCTAGCCTCAACCATGAAGAGATTGGTCCGGTGCTTGTCGAGCTGTCGTTCCTTCGAAATCTGCGTTCCTGAGCCATTGAGAATCTTTCTGCGGATGTAGCGCATAGCGCCGGTCAGGAATCCTCCCGAGCCTCCGGCCGGGTCCAGAATGATATCGTTGTAGTTTGGATCCAGAATCGCAACCATGAGGTCGATTACCAATCGATTCGTGAAAAACTGCCCTTGCTGTCGTTTCAAGTACGTCGCGGTGTATTGCTCGTACGCGTGCCCCATGACGTCCCAATCGTGTGACTCATGAAGGTTGCTGAGCATCCTGAACGCTTGAAGTTCGGTTACGACATCGCAGATCGCACGCGCCCCGACTGTTATCCTTTCGTCGGGCGAAAACACGCCTGGATTCGCTAAGGCTACTTCCTTAAAGAGAGCCTGAATTCTGAGGGCGACAGCCTGCCGCCCTTCGTTTGAGCGGTATTCCTCTGGGGTGCAGTAGAACTGTGGAAGCGGGTCTGGATTCTCCTCGTCGATAGCTTTTGCCAGGATGAGTCGGACCATGTCCATGGTAAGGTCCTCTTCATCGCCGTCTATTCCGCGACCGTGAAGCTTGTTATGACATCGCCGCAGTAGGCCCTTGATGTCCTTCGGTCGTGTAAGGTCGGATTTTTCCCGCCGGCCTAAGGCATCCCAAGCCTCACCCCGATGCGGAATGCCGGTCCAGTCGACGAGTTGATTTGTCGGTGCGCTGAGGCGACGGAAATAGCGAACATCGCCGTTGAACCAGACAGCTCCGTTCGCACTTGTGTTGAATACGTAAGAAACGAGTTGGTTGTGGCCGGCCTTCTCGCTGGGAGCCTTGCATTCGACAATGATTTCGATCTTGCCCTGGTCGCGTTCGGTGCGAGCCCTCTGATTGGAATAGACGACAATGTCAGCGCGGACGGGGTCTCCCTCTTTGTCAATTAATTCTTTACTTCCGTAGTACACCGGTACTTCGCGGGCAAGCACATTCTTTGGGTATAGATATTCGAAATGGAGGGTACGCAGGTATTGCTGCCGAACGAACTCCTCAGGCCTCGGCTCCAACGGGCTTTCCGTCAAGAAGTCGATTATCTTCCCGTCTTCGTCCAGCGGAATCTCGAACTGGGTCATCCTGTTTTCTTGGGTTGACGGGCGATTTTAGTGCAAAACCTTCAGAAACGTTAATCGTTTTTTGCCGGGCTGAGGGTCGCGCGGCGGGGCGCGTGACGCGGATTATGGAATACTCGCTAAAGCTACGCGCCGACCGAGCCAAAACTCTCAGGTGCCCCATGCTAATACTCAGCATCGGTTCTGGCTGCGGCTAGCTGCGCCGATGCGGGCTCCCTTTTTCTCCAGCTGCTTACAACCATGAGCAATCTCAAAGTTCTCCGGAGAGCAAGCAAGGTTCGTGCTATCGTCGACTGTTTTTCTTGCCAGCTCGGACGCGGCCGAGGGCGGGCAAGACATTTTGAACGGCTATCGGCTGCATAGGCGGCCCGCGTGTCTCCGGGCCGGCGAGGAGAATAGGGAAAGGCGATGCCACCGGCGGCTCAAGCGTGCACATCGCGCGCCGATAATGGGCACGTTCTACTTTGCCCCAGATCGGCACACGGTCGAGTAGAACGCATTCTAAGTTGCTGTAAACAAGGGGCCGGTGATTCCGCAGATCGGTACAGTCTCCTTGTAGATTGCAATGCCGGATCGACTGCGCGTGGCGAAGAAATTCCGAAAACTAATAGCGAAACCGTGTCGAGTAGAATCCGTATCAAGTCTCGCGCGCTCATCAGTTTGGATTTTTCTAATCGCGAACCCGGCGATAGATCACATCGCGTGGCAGCGGCCGCAAACCGCCACGCTCCCGATCATCCCGCTTCTTTCTGTGTGCCAATCGCGTCGGGGGGCGCCCGCGAAACGGGATGGGAAACCGGGAGAAACTGCTCTATAATCGCGTTATCCGGCGACAGGAAGCTTTTCGTCCACAGGAAGGTTTTATAACGCATGTTACGAGGCATTCAGCAGCGCGACCTCGATCGCAATCGATGGATCAAGATCAGCATGGGAGTGATCCTGGTGCTGATCTGCGTCAGCATGGTGGTGACGCTGGTTCCTGGCCTGATGAGCGGGCCGAGCACGGACGCGAGCAGTCCGGACGCAATTGCAAATGTGGCCGGCACCCCCATTAGCGTGGTTGATTTCCAGCAGAAATTCGACCAGATGATGAGCAGTCAGCAGGTTCCGCAGATGATGCGCGGGATTTACGCGAAGCAGTTGCTTAACGACATGGTTTTCGAGCAGGCGCTGGAATACGAAGCCCAGCAGTTGGGCGTCCAGGTGACGACGCAGGAAGAAGCCACGCGCATTCGCGAGATGGTCCCGAGCGCCTGGGTGAACAACAAATGGAACCCGCAGATTTATCAGAACACAATCGAGCAGAGTACGGGGACGTCGGTATCGCAGTTTGAGGCGTCGCTGCACGACCAGATGCTGATGGACAAGGTCCGGGAGCTGGTAACCGATGGCGTCAGCGTGACGCCGGCCGACGTGCAGCAGGAATTTCAGTGGCGCAACGACCGAGTGAAGCTCAAGTACGTGGTGATCAAGGCTCCTGAACTTGCCCCTACCATCCATCCGACCGACGCCGAGCTTTCCGCATGGTTCGCGAGCAACGAATCCCGCTACCAGATCCCCCAAAAGCGCTCTGTCAATTACGCGCTACTGGATTTAGCAAAATTGCGGGCCACTACGCAGGTAACGGACGCCGAGCTGCAAGCCTATTACAAAGCAAATCTGGCGGACTATCAGGTGCAAAACCGCGTCCACGTGGAGCACATCCTGTTTAAGACGGTCGGCAAAACCGACGCCGAAGTGGCGGAAATCCGCAAAAAAGCTGAAGTTGTGCTGAAGCAGGCCAAGAAAAAAGGCGTGAACTTCGAGGACCTCGCCAAGAAAAACTCGGAGGACGACGCATCGGCCTCCAAGGGCGGCGATCTGGGCTGGATTTTGCAGGGGCAGACGGTTCCTGCGTTCGAAAAGGCGGCTTTCAGCCTTCCGAAGGGCGATGTGTCTGACCTGGTGACCACGCCGTACGGCTTTGAGATCATCAAAGTGATCGACCGCGAAACAGCGCACACCAAGAGCTTAGCCGAGGTAAAGGACGCGATCGAGAAGGACGTGCTCGCGCAGAAGGTTAGCGACGCGGCCAATCAGATAGCAGGGCAGTTGGCAGACGCCGTCCGAGACTCGGACCGGCAACCTCTGGACGCGATCGCCAAGAAGTTCAATTTAGAGCTGGGCTCGGTACCGCCGGTGTCGGCATCCGATCCTATCGGACCGTTGGGCAACTCTAAGGAGTTGCACGAGATGGTCTTTTCTCTGCAGCCCGGCGAGCTGAGCCAACCGATACAAACCGACGCCGGATACGTGATCGTGACGGTGAAAGACATCCTGCCGGCGCATCAAGGCACCCTCGCCGAGGTTCACACCCAGGCGCTGGCCGATTACCAACACGAGAAGTCGATCGACCTTGCGCGGCAGCGAGCCGCTGACCTCTCTCA
This sequence comes from Candidatus Acidiferrales bacterium, assembly GCA_050747045.1. Lineage (GTDB taxonomy): Bacteria > Acidobacteriota > Terriglobia > Acidiferrales > UBA7541 > Palsa-295. The sequence continues at coordinate 32,289 of JBOGNC010000014.1, forward strand.
AAAGCTGAAAGCCGGAGAATCACTGGACAAAGCGGCCAAGGAGCTCGGCCTGACCGTCGGCGTCTCCGATTCGTTCGCGCGCAATGGTTCCGTTCCGGCAGTGGGCAGCGGGCGGCAGCTCAGCGCAGCCTTCGATTTGAACCCCGGCCAAACTGGCGGTCCCACGCAGATTGAAGGCAACTGGGTCGTCTATCAAGTCGTCTCCCGCGAGTCGGCCAACCCATCGGATTTCGCCGCGCAGCAGGCCGGCATCAAGCAGGAGTTGCTGCAGAGCCGGCAGAATGCGGCGTTCGAGGCTTTTCGCACGTCGCTTTTGGACAGCTTGAAGAAGGAAGGCAAGCTAACCATCAACTCTGACGCAATGACCCGCTTCACGCAGACCAGCTAACAGCGCGGCTGCGAAATCGTCGCGGCAGCTTAGCCAACCTCGTATTTCTATATGTAAAGTATTGATAACACAGTCTTTATAAAATAATTGACGGAGCTTGCCCGCCGATTCGCGCCTCCGGTAAAATAGAGCTTCCGGAGGGCCTGCCCCAACACAAGTCTGGGACCGGCCCACGAGCGGTTACCTTCGCTGCCGGCGAGCGCTGAAGAGTTCGAGCTGCCCTTCCTGAGGAGCAATTTTATGCAGGCAAAAAAGTCAAAGGCCAGAAGACTTCACGTCGTTCCTGCGCGCGAAGTTGGCGAGGACCAAGTTATTCACTGGATTCCATCGGCGCGACCGAAGGAAATCATGCATTCGAGGGGCACTAGGATGTCCGGCAAGAACGGATTTCGCGGTAACCGGTATCTCTGCGCGCTGGAACGCAATCAGAACGGCAAGTACAACGTGCGCGTGCGGGCTTTTTTTGGGGGCGAACGCGCGTCCATCCGCGACGAGCAGGCGTCCAGCGAAGGCAATGGCGGATGGAGCTTGCCCGTCTATTTCCTCGCGTCGTCTTTTAACGCGGCAATGAAGAAGTTGGATGAGTCGCTGCAGCTACTGCAGAAGAACGAGGCGCGGCTGCGCTTCTGGGGGCTGGAGCGAACCGACGACCCGAACGTGGCGGGCGAGCTGCTTCACGACTTCGGGTTGTGGCTGGATCGCAGGCGCGACTTCCCTCGCAAGGCGGCGGAGATTACGGCGGCGTCCGAGCGGCCGGTGACGGCTTCGGCGCTGGCCTCGATTCGGCGCGTGCTGGCTGACTCGCTTGCTCAGGAGCGCCCGGCGGGCCGTCCGGCGCTGGCTGGCGATTAATTTCGAGCCCAGTCGATTCGGTTTTACCGGCGAAGCAGCTTGAATGCGTGGCCCGGGCCCTGCTTTTGATTCAGGGCTAAGTCGATCCATAACATAGCCATCGCCTCCAGCCAGCGGGCATTTCGCAGCGGCCCCACGTCCACCGGATCGAGCCCAGCGGCGTCAATCAGCTCGCGAACCGTATTTTTGGCATCCCCATCATCCCCGCAATAGAAACCGTCGGCGCGCTGCGCTCCGAATTGGGCATTGCCGAAGTTGGCGGCACCGATGGTGTTGAACGCCTTCACGATTTTCGCGCCGGGGGCCCAGGAAGCGACCTGCTCGGCGGCAGACGTGGTGGTTCCGAGCGCCAGTCCCTGCAGATCGGCCGTGAGCGGGTTCACGCAGTCGATCACGATCTTTCCACTAAGGGTTCCGCATTCGCGAATGGCGTCCTGGGCAGCTGGCCAGGGGACGCACAGGGCGACGATTTGCGCCGGTGCGCTGGCCTCTTTATTTTTGGCGGCGCGGACTTTTCCCCCGAGTTTCGATAGCGCAGCGCGAGATTTTTCGCTTTGTGGATCGGGCAAGCCGAGGGTGACATCATGTCCGGCGACGGCCCACAGGCGGGCTAGCGCGCCGCCGACGTTACCTGCTCCGAGAACGGCGATACCGTGTTTCGCCATGGTGCGATCCCTCCTGTCGTTTGAAACTGTGGTTGGAGTTGGTTATTTGGCTCGAATGAGGACTTCGCCCTGCGCAACAACAACGTCGTTTAGCGACAGGCGATAACGGTATGCGCCGGGATTCACCCCAGCGCGCGACGGGCCGCTCGATAACCGAATTCCAGGCGGCGCCTGAAAAATATTCGATGCGAAGGGTGAGCGCTGCGCATCGAACTCAATTTTCAGGTTTCCGGCGTTCGAAAACCAGACCACCTGGTCGCCCGCATCGATTGCCACTACGTCCGGCATCACGCCCACCAACACAATTTTTTCCGCCACTCGGTCTAACCAGCCTCTCGTTTAGTTGAAAAGATGCGATGGGTCAGGCGATTTCGCGAACTGCGTCGGCGATATGGCGCGCGGAGATGCCGAACGCGTCAATCAATTCATCGGGCTTGCCAGAATGAGGCATGTCTCGCACGGCCAGCATTCGATATCTCGAAGGCGCAGCCCCAACCGAGGCAAGCGCCGAAAGAACAGCTTCGCCGATGCCGCCTTCGGGCCAGTGGTCTTCCACCGTTACCA
>JBOGNC010000015.1:0-34084 GCA_050747045.1 Candidatus Acidiferrales bacterium
GCCATCGGCAGCAGCAGAGCGGCCGAGAGCAGAATCCACTTCCAAATATTAGGTCTCATCGAATTCCTCCCATTTTCACGCATGGTTTTCGGGCGAGCACCTACGGCCGATTAGGACCCGCATAAGGTACACCAAGTTGGCCAAGAATCGGTGAGTTGTCGCGCGTGCCATGCGATCCCCTTGCATCAAAGATACAGTAAGCGAGCAGAGAAGATGCGTGGCTGCGACCGGTATAGAGCCGAGGCGGCTGACCGATGATCGCGTTGTGGTATCGTGAAACGAGAGCGAGGCAACGATGGGCTTTTGGCCTCTAAAACCGGGCAGCGAATCACGATTTCCCGCGGGAATGTTGCGGAATGCCGGACGCGCGCTGGCTGCGGTTTTGCTTGCCGGCATTTTGCTGGCGATGGCAGGCGTCCTGCTGGCGCAAGTTGGAGGCTATCCGGGCTACTCGCCCGGGCACGGAATCATCGACATGGACGGCGAAAGCTTCGCGCCGGAAAACCCGAACGAACACGCGGAATGGACGTTCGCGCGATTCCATTACGACCTGGGCGACGAATTCGGGAATTACGGTTTTCAGCGCTGGGCGGCCGATTACCCCAAGGCCGATCGGCAGTTCATTCCGGGTGTGAAGCGGCTGACGCGCATTGACGCGCGATCGACGGAACACATCGTGGACGCCAACAGCGACGAAATATTCAACTACCCGTGGGTCTACGTGGAAGACCCGGGCGGCTGGCGGCTGAGCACGGCGCAGGCAAAGCGGCTGCGACAGTACATCGAGCGCGGCGGGTTCATCATGCTGGACGATTCCTGGGGCGACGAGGAATGGGCAACGATGGAAGCGGGCGTCGAAAAGATACTGCCTGGAAGCGCGATCGAGGACCTGCCCAATAAAGACGAAATTTTCCACGTGGTCTACGACCTGGACGACCGGGTCCAAGTGCCGGGAACGCGGCATATTTGGGGGCGGCGATGGCCACTATCGCCGGACATGGTGCATCCGCGATGGCTGGGCGTGCGCGACAGCAAGGGACGCATTGTGATCGCCATCTGCCACAACTCGGACGTGGGAGACGCGTGGGAGTGGGCGGATAGCCCTCGGTATCCTGAAAAGGCCGCGTCCGTGGCCTATCGATTGGGCATCAATTACATCATTTACGCGATGACGCATTAAAGCGCACCGCATCGCTACCTGGGAAACATTCTGGCGAGGTGAGCGAAAAGCCGCATTCGCCGTAGACTTTACCGCACAGTTTACGTATAAGATGGCTTCTGCCCGCGAGGGCAAATCGTTCTCCCGGAGAATGAAGATGGCCAAGAAAGCTAAAGCGAAGAAAAAAGCAGCATCCGCGAAGCCGATTGCGAGGTAAGACGCGCGTCCTGGAGCGCGGAAGGATTCGCGCACCGGGACGCAAAGTTTTGCAGTGAGGGGCTGGGGCCGCAAGGCTGCAGCCCCTTTTTTTTCGGCGCTGCAACGAAGCGAGCTGATATTTCGGAGACTAGAAGCGGAGCCCGGCGACGATCAGTAATCGTTCGCCGAGCTTTCGAGAAATGCGCGCAGCTTGCGCGAGCGCGATGGATGGCGCAGCTTCCGAAGGGCCTTAGCTTCGATTTGGCGGATGCGTTCGCGGGTGACCGCAAAGGACTGGCCGACTTCCTCAAGAGTGTGTTCGCTGCCATCGTCCAGGCCGAAGCGCATCTTGATAACTTTTTCTTCGCGGGGCGTCAAGGTCTTGAGCACGGAGGAGGTTTGCTCCTTGAGGCTCAAGTTGATGACGGCATCGGACGGCGAAACGACCGCCTTATCCTCGATGAAATCGCCGAGATGCGAATCTTCCTCTTCTCCGATGGGAGTTTCGAGAGAGATCGGCTCCTGCGCGATCTTCAGGATTTTGCGGACTTTCGCGACGGCGATGTCCATGCGCTTGGCAATTTCTTCGGAGGTGGGTTCGCGGCCCAACTCTTGCACCAATTGCCGCTGCGTTCGCACAAGCTTGTTGATGGTCTCGATCATGTGCACCGGAATGCGGATGGTGCGGGCCTGATCGGCGATGGCGCGCGTGATGGCCTGGCGAATCCACCAGGTGGCGTAGGTGGAGAACTTATAGCCGCGGCGCCATTCGAACTTGTCGACGGCCTTCATCAAACCGATGTTGCCTTCCTGAATCAGATCGAGGAACTGGAGGCCGCGGTTGGTGTACTTCTTGGCGATGGAAACGACCAAGCGAAGGTTCGCTTCGATCAGTTCTTTCTTCGCTTGCTCCGCTTCGGCTTCTCCGCGAAGAATCACCTGAAGGGCCCGTTTGAGTTCAGTGGGGCTAACTTCGCTGGCCAGCTCGATTTCGGCGAGCTCCTGCCGCCTAGCTTTCAGATCCCTGCGAGCCTCGGCTTGCACTTCGGCTTTGGAGGCCTCGACGCGCCGCTCGAGCTTGCCGACTTCACGTTCGAGCGCGTGCACGCGCTCAACGGTTTGGTGGATCTTGTCGATGAGGCGTTTCTTTTCGAGCGGGTTAAAGTCGAGGTCTCGGACCAAGCCGGACATTTCAATGCGCGTACGCGCCACGGCGTAACGGGCGTGGAGATACGGGCGCTTTTTTGCTTTTGGCGTGCGCTCAAGTTTCGCAGCTAGCTTCAGGGCCTGGAGGTAGAGCTTGGCGATTTTGTCGATACGCTTGAGCGTCTCGTCGGTCTTGGCCTTGATTTTTTCTTCGGTTAGCTCTTCATCGTCGAACTGGACGATTTCCTTGATGGAGCGGGAACCCTTGCGAAGGTCTTCGCCGACCTGCAGGAGTTCTTTGAGTATGAGCGGAGCGCGGGAAATGGTCTTGAGCACGAGCAACTGTCCGCGCTCGATGCGTTTGGCGATGGCGACTTCGCCTTCGCGCGTTAGAAGCGGAACTGTGCCCATCTCGCGCAGATACATGCGCACGGGATCGTTGGTTTTCTCGAGGGTTCCGGGCGTGAGGTCGAGTTCGCCGTCTTCCGAAGCAGCCTCTTCCTTGGCTGGTTCAGCGGCATCGGTGGAATCGGCCGCAGCGAGCGCCGCTTTCGCCGTCGAAAGGTCCTCGTACACATCGATTCCATACCGCTCAAAGGTCGAGAGCAGATCGTCGATCTCCTCCGACGAATGCACCTCCGCGGGCAGCAGATCGTTAACCTCGTCGTAGAGCAGGTAACCCCGCTCCTTGCCCATGGCGATAAGGTGCCTTACCTGATCGTATTTTTCTTCCAATGCCAAAGTCACGCGTGTTCCCCCCGTAGTTCCGGGCACGTTTGCAGGGCTCCTCGAATAAGCGAGGAGGGCCGGGCGTGGACACCCCGGCAACTTGCTTCCCTAATTTCTATATGGACGGATAAAGGAGACGAATCCCTGAGCCAAGCCCCAAAATGCGCCACCAGCGCCGAACTAGACCACATCCACAAAGTCACACCTATTGGATGCACCCGTGCTGACGCTCGTTTCCTTCGAAACCCTGCAATACTACACCAGTGGTCACAAAAGCGTCAACGAAGTACCTAGCCAGTACTGCCCTTATCGGCCTCTGGCGATAAGGGGTTGAAAAACTCCCCGATGGCAGGTGTTTGCCTAAGGCAAATGACACGCGCGGATACCCTGCTTTTCAAAGTACTTCTGATGGTACTCCTCAGCGGGGTAGAACTGCGCCGCCGGAACGATCTGCGTGACGATCGGCTTCTTGAAAACGGCAGCTTTTTCGAGCGCTGCTTTAGCAGCCCGGGCTTCGGACCCCTGCTGCTCGTCCAAAAAGAAAATAGCAGATCGATACTGCGTACCAAAATCAGGCCCCTGGCGATTCAGTTGAGTAGGGTCGTGGGACTGAAAGAAAGCGGCAAGCAGCTCCCGGTACGAGACTTGGGACGGGTCGAACTCCACCTCAACGGCTTCTGCGTGACCGGTATCGCCCGTGCAGACTTCCTTATATGAGGGGTTCGCTTTCGTTCCCCCGGTGTATCCGACCGTTGCGGAGGTAACGCCCTTCACCTGCCGGAAAGCGTCTTCGACGCCCCAAAAGCAACCTGCCGCGAATGTCGCCTTCGCCATGATGGATGCCCCCTTCCCTGCCGTGCGGCTACGTAGTGCCACGAAAGCCATGCGTGGCAAAAACCCCGGTAATGATTGGATACACAAGCAGGGATTTGGTTGCAGAATATGCAACCTTCGGCCGCTATCCGCCCTGAATCAGTTGTTAACGAAAGGATGTTGAAACCCGGAACAAAATATGTGGCGAGAATGGAAGACGCTATGCGGTTACCTGGACAGGCTGGGCAGGTTCCTGGGCCAATTGGCGAACGACCATGCGAATCGGCTCGTGAATGCCGAGATCAGAGGAAAAATTGCGAACGCGCTCGAGCAGGCCCGGAGTCACTTCCTGACCGCGAGCGATCAGCAATAAACCCTTGGCCGATTTGACGTCCTCGTCGAAAGACATGCCGACGCTGAGATCCCGCAAGTGAAGTTCCTGGACAACGACTTCCCGCCGGCCGGCGCCTTGGAGATCGGCGAGAGCTTCGACAATCACGGGATCGTACCAGCCCGAACGGCTGCGGAGAACGTCGAAGGGATGCTCGATCGCGCCGGAGTCCGACTCGACGACATCGTAATCCGCGGCAACCTTCAGTGCTCGCGCTCCCCAGCAAGCTATGTCCGCGGAGACTGTCAACTCCTCGAATCTACGGAAGTGCAGGCGCAGAATTTCGCGAACGGTTTCGAGGCGAGGGATGTTGGTGAGAATCTGTTCGAGCACTTTGGGCATGCGTTCGATCATTTGGCGCTCGGCATCTGAGAGTGGGCCGCCATGATAAATCTTATGCAGCGTGTTGGGGGGAAGCGTCACGTAGGCTATTTGCGAAAGCATCGCTGCGACCTCGACAGGCCAGGTTTCAAGGATGCCGAAGTGCGCCATTAATTTCAGCACGTGCCGGCGGACACGTGTTGCACGACCGAAGGCGGCCGGCTGGGCGAGCGCCAGTATATCCGTGAGCGCCTGGATGCTGCCGCGGAGAGTTTGTTCGAGCAGGACGCGCTCGGAGGTGACCAGGCGATACTGCTCGGCGCAGGCGGCAAGCGATTTGGCCAACACGTCTGTGGGACAAGGTTTGGTGAGAAATCGGAAGATATTGCCTTCGTTGATGGCGGCGATGGACGCTTCCAGGTCTCCGTGACCGGTAAGCAGCATCCGCACGGTATCAGGTGCGATCACGCGCGCGCGGGAGAGAAATTCGACACCGTTCATTCCGGGCATGCGCAAGTCTGAAATGACAGCTACGAATGGTCCCTTGGATCGCAGAACATCCAAACCGCGCACGCCACCTACGGCTGTCTCCACGGAATAGAGGGCGCGCAAGGTTCGCGCAAGGCCTTCGAGAACATTCTTCTCGTCGTCAACGCAAAGGATTCGCGGCCGCTGGACCTCCGCCATCTCAGACCCTTTGGGGCTCGTGGGCAGCAGCCTCAGCCAATTGCCGCCATTCCGGGAGCTGGTCGGCCATGCCAATGGCTTCGAGGATATTTTGATCGATCGGCTGATACGCAGATCCCGGGCTCGGTTCGCCACTATTTTCATGGGCCAGTAAGTTGGAAAGGTAGACGACCGTGATCATGTCGAGCTTGTGCTGGGGAACACGCTCGGGATGGTGATGATGAGCAACGGCTTCGACGACGGGGTAAGGAAGCCCCCAGAGGCTAAGCAAGTATGCTCCGACCTCCGCGTGAGATATGCCAATGAGTTCTTCTTCGACTTTGTAAAGAGGTATGCCCTCCTCGCGCGCTCCGCTCACGGCACGGGCGAAGTGATCCGGCGCCCTTTCGGCGATCACTAGCTTGCCCACATCGTGAAGCAGCGCGGCCACCACGACGGCGCCGGGGAGGCGCTTCTCTGACGGGAAATGCGCGGCGATCCGAGCGGTTAGCTGAGAATGGGCGTGCAGCTCTTCGAGAGAGAACCCGGGAATCGGCCTTTTCGGCTGAAACATCCGGAACGCTTCGACGGAGACGACCAGATTTTGGAGGATGTTGATACCAAGGTAGCTGACGGCCATCTTGATATCGGAGATATCCCGAGTGAGGCCGAAGAACGCAGAGTTCACAAGTTGAAGAATCTTGGCGGAGATGCCCACGTCTTTTTCGACGATTTTCACCACGCGGTCGATGGAAGTTTCGGGGTCGGCGAGAGCCTTGCGAAGCTCCATGTAGGTACGCGGCAGGGAGGGCAATTCCTGCATCGAACCAATCAGGCTGGCCATCATTTTGCTGTTGAGAACCGCGACCAGACTAGTGGCGCGGTCAATGGCGGCGCGGAGCGTTTCAGGCTCGCAGGGCTTCAGGAGGAACTGGTGTGCCACGGGAACGGCGCGCAGCGAGGCTTCCATTTCCGTGTAGCCGGAAAGAATTATGCGCAAGATGCTGGGATACTGCTGGCGCACGACTTCGAGCAGCGCGTTGCCGTCCATGCCCGGCATGCGCATGTCTGTAACGACCACATCGAAAGGCGCCGCGGCGAGCATCGTCAAAGCTGCTTCCCCGCCGGAGGCGAATGCCGCTTCCCACTCATGGCGCCGGGAGCGAAGGGTACGTTGCAGCCCCTCCAGGATTTTCGGTTCATCGTCGACGAACAAGATTCGATTCATATTGCTACCGCCTCCCGAGGCTCGTGTATCCCGGCTAACGGCAGCCGCACGTAGAACGTGGTTCCCTCGCCTACTTCTGTATCGAACGTCAACGTGCCCCCATGCTTTTCGACGACGATTGCCCGGGCAACCGCCAAGCCCTGGCCCGTTCCCTTGCCGACGTCCTTGGTAGTGAAAAACGGATCGAAAACCTTGGTGCGAATGGCTTCGGGGATGCCGGTTCCGGTGTCAGAAATGGCGACTTCCACGCAGTCTTCCAGCTGGCGGGTGCGCACGGTTATGCGCCCTTTGCGCCCGGAGTCTTTAACAACGTCGCCGATGGCGTGAGAGGCGTTGATGAGCAAATTGAGAAAGACCTGGTTCAAATCACCCAGGTGACAGAGCACCGGAGGAATTTGAGCGAAGTCGACATCCACGTCAGCGACATACTTGAGTTCGTTACGGGCCACGATCAGTGTGCTCTCGATAGCTTTGTTCAGATCGGCCGCTGCTTTTTCGGCGCGCCGATCGACATGCGAAAAATCTTTCATGGCGCGCACGATGTTGGCGACGCGGTTTATTCCGTCGAGCGCCTGTTCGAGAGATTTCGGGATTTCCGCCTGCAAATACTCCCAATCGGCCTTTTCGCGCTCGGCCTTAACCTCATACAGCAAGCCTGGGCGGACTGTGCCGTTGGAGGCTTCCTGGTACAGACGGTCGTACGCGGTGAATAGCTGTTCCAAATCGCGGAAGGCGTTCTTTAGAAACCGGGTATTGTCGCCGACAAACTGGATGGGGGTGTTAATTTCATGAGCGATGCCAGCGGCGAGCGAGCCGACCGCTTCGAGTTTCTGGGAATGCCGGAGCTCAACCTCCAATCCGCGCCGCTCCGTGACGTCGTTGAAGCAAACAACGGCGCCGCTGATTTTCTCTCCTTCGAACATCGGGAAACAGGAATACTCCGCAGCGAATTGCGAGCCATCCATCCGCCAGAAGTATTCGCGATCGTTGCGGCATCCCTGGCCCTCCTGTAGCACGCGGTTCATGGGACATTCGGGATACGGATAGGGAGAGCCGTCGGGACGAGTGTGGTGAAAGAGCTGGTGCGATTGCTTCCCCTGCACCTGTGCCTGCGTGCATTGAAACATACGCGAGGCGGCTTGGTTCATGAAGTTGATGGAGCCGCTCAAATCGATACCGTAGATTCCCTCCGAGGCAGAATCGAGAATCAGAAGGCGTTCATTGGTCAGTCGTTGCTTTTCTTCTTCCGCCAGTTTACGAGCCAGGAATTGCCCGACTTGGATGCCGATGATGGCGGCCACGCGAAGCAATTCCTCGTCTGGTTGTTGGGACTCCCGGCCGAAAAACTCCATTACGCCCAGTGTTTCCGAGCCGAGAGTGACGGGAAGCGCGAAGGCGGAATGAAATCCGCCGTTGACGAACACCTTCGCCGAACGCAAAGCGGCGGCGTCCTCTATCTTCTCGATCCAGATGGGCGCGCCGGCAGCCCAGACGCGTCCCGCCAAGCCCTGCCCCATCGCAAACTGCATGGAGTGCGCCGCGGAGGTGAGATCGGCGAAATCGTGCGACGGCAAGTGCCAAGACTGGTGATGCACGAGCTTGTTGGATGCGCGGTCCAAGTGCCAAAACTCTCCGTAGTCGAACCCCAGGAACGCGCAGAGGACGCGCAGAATCTCAGTCTCCGTTTCCAGTACGGATTGGGCAGCGGCGAGAACGTGCGACACGGAGCTGTGCAGAGCGGCGCCCGTCTGCGCCCGCTGCCGCTCGATGCAATAGAGCAAAATTCGTTCGATGGATGCGGATGTGAGCCGTTCCCTGACTAGATAGTCCTGCGCGCCGGCGCGTACGATTTCGAGGGCGAGCGCTTCGTCGTCAACACCGCTGATGGCCAGGATGGGTGTTTCCGCAGCTTTAAACTGGACTCCGGCCAAGGTCGCAGCCCACGCGATCTTTGGAGCGGACAGATCTAGCAAAATGGCTTCAAAACGATGCGATTCGAGAGTTTGAAGTGCTTGCGATAGCGACTCGGCGGATTGCAGCGAAAAAGCGGCGCGTTTTGCGCCACCGAGCTTCTGGCGCAGATCAGCTACTTCACTGGCATTCGCGCCGATCAGAAGAACTTTAATGGGTCGAGGTGTCACGGCCGATTGCGAACTCCTTTACAAAACAACCGTGGTAGCTGTTCATGCATTACGACTGCCGCCAGAGTTCGAAGCGGTGGGCCAAATCCGGTCGGCGACGAGCATTTTCCGTCCCACAAAGTTAGAAATGGCTAATCTGGCCTCGACACGAGTTCGCGAAACTCGGCGTTCGATATGGACGCGTGTCGGAGAAATCGACCGTGCAAGGGAAAGCTTTAACGATGAAGAGAGCGGGAGGAAATTTACATCCGCGGAATCTGGGAGGCGCTCCAACCTCCGCCAAGTGCCTTGACCAGAAGCACGTCGCCGCTGTCGACAGTGGGGAAGAAATCCTGGCCGACCATGGGAAGAAGAGCATAAGAATCAGGATGCACGCGCTGAAAAACTCGGCGACGAAGAGCCTACGATGGCGGATGAAGGCGGCAAGCATCCCACGATAACTCTCGCGGAAGCGCTTAAACCCCGGGTACAGCCACCAGACAGACCATTGACAAGCTGATTTGCTCTGGGTTAGCGTTGCGCCACTTCACTTTGTGTATATTGGGGCTGAGAATGGTCCTGCACCGGCGGGGCGCGATCATCTCCATGCCTCCGATTCCTAGCGGTGGGAAGAGGGACTTATGAGCCGAATCGTTCGATGCGCCTGCCAAGCAATGCTTCTGGCGGCGGTAATTTTGACGGCGCGTGTGCTGCCTGTGTCCGCGACCGTCGGTTGGTTGCCCATCTCACCCGATGATCTCGCACTAAAGGACAATCCGAAGGAACCAGGCGCGGACGCGATGATTCTTTATCGCGAGAGCGTGCTCGACACCAGAACAGCGAATACCTCCGGGGATTCCGACGAGGAGTACGTGCGCATCAAAATCTTCACCCAGGCGGGAACCAAGCAAGGGCATATCGAAATCCCTTACGACAGAAGCTGGGAGTCAATTCCGTACATCGCCGGACGCACGATACTACCTGATGGCACGATCAAAACGTTCGACGGCCAGGTGCTCGATACGACGATCGTGAGGGCTGGCGGGCTTAAGCTTTTTGCGAAAACGTTCACGCTGCCGGATGTGCAACCCGGATGCATCATCGAGTACAGGTACAGCAGTCAGGCTCTGCCCAATTACGTGCACGAGGAGCGATGGGTCCTTTCCAGCAACATGTACACACGCGAAGCCCACTTCAGCTACTTTCCGTATGAGGGCTACGGCGGATTGGGTCTCACGCCTCTTTATCGAACGTATTTGTTGCCCGCAAATGCGGCACTGAAGCAACAGATCAATGGCTCTTTCACGATGACCGTGCAAGACATTCCCGCCGTGGTCGTTGAGCCGCTGATGCCACCGAAGAACGTGCTAGAGCCGCGCGTGGAGTTTTATTACGCAAAACCAGGCGATCCGGATGGTTCCGACTCCAAGGAAAAGTATTGGAACCATTACGCCAAACAATGGGACGGACAAATCGAACATTTCATCGACAAGAAGGACGTGCTCAGCCAGGAACTTTCGAAGATTACGACCGCGACTGATTCACCGGAGACGAAACTTCGCAAAATCTATGCTCGCGTGGAACAGATTCGGAATCTGAGCATGGAAGACTACAAGACGCAGAAGGAAGCGAAGGCAGAGGAGCTAAAGCCTGATAACAACGTCGCTGATGTGTTCGAGCGGGGCTACGCCACGGGATTCCAGATCAACTTGACGTTCATCGGGTTGGCGCGCGCGGCGGGATTTGAGGCCACTCAAGTTTGGGTTGCGGGTCGAAATTCATCGATCTTTTTAGCGGATCGTAAGGACGTTGATGAAATCAATGCGGAACTTGTCTGGGTTCGCGCGGACTCGCAGGAGTATTACCTCGATCCATCAGCGTGTTACTACCCCTTTGGCGTTCTGCCATGGTTTGAAAGCGAGGCCGGTGGCATTCGAGTCGATGGCCACACCGCAACCGTAGTTGCCACGCCAGCGCCCGTATCTTCCCAAGCAACTATCGTCCGCACTGCACATATCAACGTCACGCCGGACGGCTCGATTTCAGGAACCGTTCAGATTGATTTCACCGGACTCGAAGGCGCGATAGAGCGGGAAGCAGACCGCAAAGAAGACCAGACGGGCAGAACGAAAGATTTGGATGGCAAGATCAAGGGATGGCTGCCGGTCGGTTCGGATTTCGAGATCACCAAGATCGCAAACTGGGACGACATCGAGCAACCACTTCACGTGGAAGGAACGCTCAAACTCCCGTCCTACGGCAGCATGGCTTCCCGCGACATGCTTTTGCCGCTGGATCTGTTTCAGGCCACGCAAGGGGGCGACTTTGCTGAACAAACGCGCCACAATGCCGTGTATTTTTCATACCCTTACGAGGAAATCGACGACGTGACGATACAAGCGCCGGCCGGATTCAAAATCGATGCTTTGCCGAAGCAGAAGAAAATCGACCTTGGCGCGGCGTTCTACGAAATCGTTCCTACGGAAGATGGGAACGCCGTCGAAGTGAAGCGTCACCTGTCCATTAAAGGCATTCTTTTCGCAAAGGACGCCTATCCCACGTTCCGAGCATTTTTCGGGGCCGTTCGAACCAATGACAATGCACAAATGGTGCTTGAAAACACGCAGACGGGCCAAGTCAATTAGACGGGGAATCATCGCGGGCTGTATCGTCGCGGCGGCGCTGGGGTGTGGACTGCCGCGCGCGTCCGCCGCAGACTCCGCTCCTGATTGGCTGCGGGCCGCGGCCCAGGAAAAGCTGCCCAACTATCCGAAAGATACGAAAGCCGTAATACTGCTCGATGAAACGCAGATTACGGTGCAAAGCAACGGCGATATATACACGCGCCATCGCGCGGCTGTGCGGTTGCTACGCCCCGAGGCTCGGGACGATTACGGCGGGATCGATGTGAATTTCGATAAAGACACAAAAATTGTCTCGCTCAAAGCGTGGACCATTGAGCCGGACGGACGGGAGATTGCGGTCGGCGAAAAAGATGCCGAAGAGCACGGCTACCTCAGCAATTTGTTGTATCGGGACGTCAGAGTGAAGGCGCTTCAGTTTCCGGATGCCTATCCTGGCAGGGTGGTGGGATACGAGTACGTGCAACGCAATCGCCCGTATGTTTTTGAAGACGATTGGTGGTTTCAGGACCAGGCACCCGTCCGGACGGCGCGCCTGATATTGGACATTCCTTCGGGCTGGGAATTTACCGCCAAGTGGTTCAATCACGCCGAGATGAAACCGCAAACACCCGCGTCTAACGAATACGTCTGGGAAGTGAGCAATGTGCCCAGGATTGAAGTTGAGCCGCAGATGCCGTCGTGGAGAACCGTCGCCGGCTGGGTAGGACTTAAATATTTTCCAAGTGATCCAACTCTGCGTGCGAAGTCGACCGGTTCGTGGACCGACATCGGGCTCTGGTATGACGCTCTCACAAAATCGCGCCGCGATCCTTCACCGGAAATCCAGCAAAAGGTCGCTGAGTTGACAGCCAGCGCGACTGATCCGATGCAAAAAATTCGAGCCATTACCGAATACATGCAACGGAACATACGTTATTTCGGCGTGGAGATCGGTGTCGGCGGATACCAGCCACACTTCGCCGCCGAGATCTTCACAAACCAATATGGAGACTGCAAAGACAAAGCGACATTACTGAGTGCGATGCTGCGTACGATGGGTATCGATTCCTACTACGTGTTAGTCGATACCCACCGAGGATTCGTTTACCCAAGCTACCCCTCCATCGCTTTCAATCACGCGATCCTGGCTATCCGGCTGCCGGACAACGTGAACGACCCGAGCCTGTATTCGGTGATCGACGATCCCAAGCTCGGGCGATTGCTGATATTTGATCCCACTAATCAGTACGTTCCACTGGGCTACGTTCCATCATATTTGCAGGATACGTATGGTTTGGTTATCGCTCCCGATGGTGGACATCTGGAGAAAATTCCGCTGCTGCCACCCTCTACGAATCGCCTGCTGCGCATCGCAAAGTTGACGCTTACGCCCGGCGGCAATCTTTCCGGCGATGTGCAGGAATTGCGCTGGGGCGGCCCCGCGGCGGACGACCGGGAACAGTTTTTGGAGATCGAGCCGTCCAAGCGGGCGCGGATTTTCGAAAATTTCCTGAGCGAATTTCTGAACAGTTTTCAGCTTACGGGCGCTTCTGTGGGAAACCTAAACGACTACGATCACACGCTGACGCTCGATTACAAGTTCTTTGCTTCGGACTACGCGAAGTCCGCCGGCAATTTGCTGATCGTGTCGCCGCGCGTGATCGGAGATAAGTACACGGGCGATCTGGATCTGTTTACTGTGGACGGCAAACCTCGCCGCTACCCGATTGACTTTGAAGAGGCCACGTTGCAGACGGACGCCTTCGATATCGCGCTGCCTCCGGGATATGTGGCGGACGGGTTGCCGAAGCCGGTGCAAGCCTCCTGCGATTACGCGTCCTACCGCAGCAGTACGACCGTCGCCAACGGAGTGCTGCACTACCAGCGCACGTTCGAAATTAAAAACGTAATCGTCCCCACGGCCCAGCTTCCGGAAATCCGCGCCTTCCTACAGCAGATCGCCGCGGACCAGAGTTCGGCGGCAGTGCTGAAGAAAGTCACTCCGTAAAGCCATTTGCTCGAATCGCGCCGCTTACCGCATATATTCCGATCGTCCGTGATGAAGACTCGCCGGTGGGCTGGTACGACTTCTCTCCTTCGCTCAAATTGGGGTTATCGACTCAGCGGGTAGCGAGGTTTTGAAGAGCCGCGAAAGTAGGCGCTACGACTTTTCGCTCAGCCGCTCGCGCACGCGATCGCTCAGAGTCTTCCCATCGATCGCTCTTCCCTCCAGACGCGCCCGCGCCGCCTTAATTACGGCTCCCATCTGCTTCAGCGAATCAGCGCCCATTTCATTCACAGCGGCTTCCACGGCGTGTTGAATTTCCGAATCGCTCGGAGCGGCCGGCAGATACTCCTCTATGATGATGATTTCCTTGGCTTCTTTTTCCGCCAGATCCTTGCGGCCGCCCTTGTTGAACTGATCCACAGATTCGCGGCGCTGCTTCACCAGTGTCTGCAGCACTTGCAGCGATTCCAGATCGTCCAGCGCGCGAGCTCGTTCGACTTCCTTGTACTTCAGCGCGCTCTTCATCATGCGCAGCACGCTCAGGCGCAGCTCGTCCTTTTCCTTCATTGCGGCGGTCAAATCCGCCTGAATCCGGTTCAGATAGCTCATTCTGGTACGCTTCCCCCTGATTAAATCGATCAGAGAATATCACACACCGCGCCCGGCTCGCGCTTCCTGGACTGCGGCGAGATAGCGAGAAGCCGCGGCGGCGATTTGCCCAATGTCGCCGGAGGCTAGCGCAGTCCTGGAGACGAGCTCGCTGCCCACGCCTACAGCCGCGGCGCCAGCCCGGATGAGATCGCACACATTGGCAAGGTTTACGCCGCCGGTAGGCACGAGCGGGATTTGCGGAAATGGCCCCTTGATCGACTTTATGTACTTCGCGCCTCCGACCGCATCGCAGGGGAAAATCTTTATCGCGTCGCTGCCAGCTTCCCACGCGGCCATGATTTCAGAGGGCGTCAACGCGCCGGCCATCATCAGGATGCCGCGGGCGCGAACTGCCGCGACCACATTCAAATTGAGGCCGGGACTTACAACGAACTGCGCGCCAGCGTCCACGCAGCGCCCGGCAGTCGCGGCATCGATGACCGTGCCCGCGCCGACGAGCATGCCGCTTTCGGATTTGGCCAGTTGGGCGATCGCGTCGATGGCGCCGGGAACCGTCATGGTGACTTCCACGATCGGAATGCCACCGTCGCGCAAGGCGCGTGCTGATCGAAGCGCGTCATGCGCCGACGAGGCGCGAACCACGGGTATGACTCCCACTTCCGCAATGCGTTGGAAGCTCTCTTGTTTGCTGGCCATAGCTCTGGGTTCTTTCGCGGAGTATCAGCGCGTGATGCGCGCTCCGGGCGCGCGCATCAGACGCACTACTTCGTTCAAAGTGACCATGGATGTGTCGCCGGGAGTCGTCATCGCCAGGGCTGCGTGAGCCGCACCGCACTCCAGCGCCCACTGCGTGCCCTTGCCGGCAAGCAAGCCATAAATCAAGCCGGAGGCAAACGAATCGCCGCCGCCCACGCGGTCCAAAATTTCAAGATCCTTGCGTTGCGTGGACTCGAAAAATTCTACACCGTCGTAGCAGACAGCCCCCCAGTCATTTCGCGAGGCGGTCGTCGCCTTTCGCAGCGTAACTGCCGCCAGCGACGGCCGAAATTTCTTTGCCGCCACCGCCAACATTCGTTTGTAGGCTTCGACCTCCAGTTTCGAAAGATGCTCGTCCAAGCCTTCGACGTCGATACCGAGTGCGGCCGAGTAGTCCTCTTCATTGCCCAACAGAACATGCACGTACGGGGCGAGACCGCAATTTACTTCTTGTGCTCGCTGCTTTCCTCCCGCTGATTTCCACAGCGACTCGCGATAGTTCAAATCGTAAGAGACGATCGTGCCGTGTTTGCGCGCAGATTCGACCGCCCGTAGGGCGACTTCGGGCGTCGTCTCGGAAAGCGCGCAAAAAATCCCGCCGGTGTGAAACCAGCGTGCGCCGTGGTGGCCAAACATCTCGTCCCAGTCGATTTCGTCCGGCTTGAGCTGAGAAATAGCGGTGTGTCCGCGATCCGAACACCCCAGCGGCGGACGGACACCAAATCCGCGTTCGGTGAAGTTCAATCCGTTACGAGCTTTGCGGCCGACGCCGTCATCCTCGACCCAGCGGATAAGTGATTGATCGACTCCGCCTTGATAAATTAGATCCTGCAGCAAGCGCCCGACAGGATTATCAACAAACGCGGTCGCCACCGCAGCATTCAGGCCAAAACAGCGCTTGAGGCTGCGCGCGACGTTATATTCTCCGCCGCCTTCCGAAACTTCGAAGGTGCGCGTTGTCCAAACGCGGCGGTCGCCCGGATCGAAACGTAGCATCACTTCTCCGAGCGCGATCAAATCCCAGCGGCAGCTTTTCGGGTCACGCAGCGACAAATTCATGCCGAGCCTCTCTATTGAATGAGCAACAAACTAATGCGCAACCGCGCCGTCCTGCGGCAGATCCGGCGGGCCGATCGGGGCCGGTTCCAGCCGAGGAGTCAAAATATGGATCACCGCCAGCGCAATCAAATACGCTGAGCCGGCGATCATGAACGGGATGGCGTAACTGCCGGTCCATTGGAGCAAATGTGACACGATGTTCGCAATCAAAAGCCCACCAACCGCCCCAGCCATGCCGCCAATACCGACGACCGATGCCACCGCTCTGCGCGGAAACATATCGCTCGGCAGCGTGAACAAGTTCGCGGAGAATCCTTGGTGCGCCGCCACGGCGAGCCCGATCAGAAGCACTGCACCGATGGTGGAAGCGACCCGGGATGTCAAAACAATGGGTGTCACAGCAATCGCGCATACCAACATGGCGATCTTCCGCGCGGCGTTCACGCTTTTCCCGCGATGAATGAGAGCCGAGGAAAGCCAGCCGCCAGCGACGCTGCCAACATCGGCCATCAGGTAGATCAACATGATCGGCACGCCGAGCTGCGTCAGGGATAAGCCGTGTTTCCGCTGCAGAAAATCGGGGATCCAGAAAAGAAAAAACCACCAGATCGGGTCGGTAATGAATTTTCCTAATGTGAAGGCCCACGTTTGCCGGTACGGCAGCAACGAGAGCCATTTGATCTGGGCCGTCGCCTCGGGAGGATCGCTGCGGATGTAGGCCAATTCGGCGGCCGAGCAGCGGGGATGTTGTTCGGGAGGGCGATAGATCCAGAGCCAAGCCGCCAGCCAGATAAACCCCACTCCGCCGACCAGGTAGAACGCCGCGCGCCATCCCCAGTGAATGGTGATCCAGGGGACGATCAACGGTGTAATGATGGCGCCGAAATTCGTGCCGGCATTAGCGATGCCGGTGGCCAGCGAACGCTCTTTGCGCGGGAACCATTCGGCGATGGCTTTGATGCTCGCCGGAAACACAGCGGACTCAGAGAAACCAAGAGCGAACCGCGCCCCTAAAAATCCGCCGAGTGAAGAAGCGAATCCGTGAGCCATGGAGGCGAGACTCCAGAGCCCCATTGCCCAGGCATATCCGACGCGGGTCCCCAACCGATCGACTGCCCGTCCGACCACGATCATGCCAATCGCGTACGCCGCTTGGAAGGCTTCTACCAGGTAGCCGTAGTCGATTTCGTTCCAGCCGAACTGATGCTGCAGGGTATCCTTGAGAATCCCGATCACCTGCCGGTCCATGTAGTTCTTGGTGGTGCCGAACAGGAGCAGGGCGCAGATAGTCCAGCGGAAGCCTCCGAACAGTCGAGCCTTCGTCGTCGTGGTTTCCTTCGCCTCTACCAAAGAGCAATTCCCTTCGCACGTTTGCGCCAGCCTTCGCGTGGCACCGCACTGCATTAAAGAGGCGGGCGAGACTTCTGACTATTATTTACTGGTTCACGCCGCTGGCCAGAAACCCACCATCCACGGCCAGGATGTGGCCGGTAACAAAGCTCGCCGACTCAGAGGACAAGAACACCGCGGCCCCGGCTAATTCGTCCAATTCACCAAATCGATGCATGGGCGTGCGAAGAAGGAACTCTTGACTGCGAGGAGTCCCCTCAAGCAGTGCGGAGTTCAGGGGAGTGCGAAAGACGCCCGGCACAAGCGCGTTCACGCAAACGCCGTAGCGCGCCCACTCAATAGCCAAGGATTTCGTCAACGAGGCAACAGCCGCCTTGCTGGCGCAATACGCGGAAACCTCAAAGAGAGCCACGGATGCGCCCAGCGAAGCGATGTTCACAATTCGGCCGTAGCCGCGATCGATCATGTGGCGGCCGAAAATCTTGCACGCGCGCAGCGTCCCGTTCAGATTTGTATCGACAATTTGGTTCCATTCCTCGTCACTTACCTTGAGAGTTGGAGTGCGTTTTGTGGTGCCCGCGGAGTTGACGAGAATATCGACGGAGCCAAACTCAGCAACGGTGGCACGAAGCAACGAATCGAGACTCGGCGAGTCGGTCACGTCAGACGGAACGGCCAGCGATTTGGGTCCCAGGCGGCGGATCTCTTCGGCCGCCGACTCGACGAGAGCCGCGCGGCGGCCCGTCGGCACCACATTCGCTCCGGCGCGAGCCAGCCCCTTTGCGATTGCGAGGCCGATTCCCGAAGTTCCTCCGGTTACAATCGCGGTTCGAGAAGTCAGGTCGAGAGCTGGATGTCCCATCGGAGAAAGCTTTCCTTAGCACGTTAGTCGAACGCGCATCTTAACAACGGAACTCAGCGACAAGCAACGCGAGTTTAGCTTCTGCGAGCGTTCTCAGCGCGAGCCGCCGCGGCCCCTGACATTGTCGTTCGCGCGAAAACTCTGCGGCCCGCATGAAGAAACTTAGGGCCCGGATCGATGGATGGCAACGTAGTCAAACGGCGCGTGCTCGCTGCCGTTGGGTTTGCCCTCAATGCGAATCAGATCTCCAGGGCGCAGCGCGAGCCCTGGTATCTCGCGGCGGGTGGAAGTGTCTCCCCCAATCCGCGAGCTGGGCAGATCGTTATCAGCAATCCACTGGTTCACCAGCTGCTTCCCGACGAGAACCTTGAACGTCGACTGTCCGTTGTTCAGATCGAAATATTGCACGTCCATCTGATACCATCCGGCTGGCCGCTTGAAATGAAAGCTCGCGATGCACGTCTTCCCTGTCGTGCTGCATTCCACGGCTTTGCCGCCTGAGGCGTTCTCTCGCGGAGTTACATCAACCACGGTGTAGCCTTGCAGCTCCATCGACTCCGCTTCGGTGCGATCGGGATAGTGACCGACGCGGCCGCGCGCATCCGGGATTCCCGACATGCGGTAAAACCAGTTGCACACGGCGTCGCGCCAGACAATGGAGGCTCCGACTTGATATTTGAGCCGCCCCAGCACGAACGCGTAGCGCTGCTCATCCACCAAGCCGCGCAGAGATTCCCACTCGCGAACGTATTGCTTGACCCTGTCGACGCCCTCGTAATGCGAGTCATAGATGTACTGGATCACCGTCTGGCCCGAATGTAGTTTGTACGTGTAGGGAACATGGTGAAAGAACAGCAGTAGATTGTCGGGCGTCGCTTGCAGCGTTTCGTACTCCTTCTGCACCTGCGGAGAATATTGGCCGACGTATCCCGTGCCAGTCGCCACCGTGCGATCCATTCCAACGCCATGATGATCGGCGCGAAACCATTGGCCCCAGCCATTATGTTCCGCCGAGCCGACTCCAGGACCATAGTGGCTGCCGAGAATATCCGTAAGGGTCCCCGCGCCCAGAGGCCCCGTGTAGTCTTCATAGGTGCGCCACGAAGACAATTGCATCGCGTCGATGGTGCGCACGACGACGGGATTAATCCCAAATGTAAGGCGGGTCCACTCGTTGATGATGGCTGCGGCGGTAAGATTCGGATTCCAAGCAAGGCGACCAAATCCGTAGAGATTTGCCATGGCCAGCGGATTGCCAAGCCAGTTCGCGTCTAGCCCCACATTGCTCACGCCCGCGAAACCACCGAGCGGGCGATGAAAGGAACGGCCGGTCACGATATCCTTCACCGGAGTGAACCGGCCATCCGCGTGCATGTCGAAATCGAGCGTCGCCTTCCACATCGGAGCCAAAAAAACGAGGTGGCGCTGCTGTCCCAAATATTCCTGGGTGATCTGCAGCTCGATTGCCTCGTTCGTTTTTTCGAGCCCTCCGAAAAGCGACGAGGCGGGCTCGCGCACTTGAAAATCGATTGGCCCGTTTTTGATCTGAACGATCACGTTGTCGGCAAATTTGCCGTCAAGCGGATGAAAAATGTCGTATGCCGCCTTGGCGCGATCGTTTTTCAGGTTGCGCCAGTCGAGATGCGAGTTGTAAACGAAGGCACGATAGAGCAGCACGCCGCCGTGCGGCTTGAGAGCGCCTGCAAGCATATTCGCTGCATCGGCGGGCGTTCGTCCGTAGCTCGCGGGGCCGGGCTTACCTTCCGAATCCGCCTTGACCAAAAAACCGCCGAAATCGGGAATCTGGCGGTAAATTTCGCCGACCTTTTGATTCCACCAAGCGATAACCCGCGGATCGAGAGGATCGAACGTGTCGAGCTGCCCCAGCGCTTTCGGCGTGGCGAAATCGACGGAGATCGCCAGTTTCACGCCCCATGGGCGAAACGCATCGGCAATGCGAGCCAGTTGCGGGATGAAATCCGGTGACAACATCCGTGGGTCGGCGTTCACATTGTTCACCACGCAGCCGTTGATGCCCACCGATGCGAGCAGCCGCGCGTAATCGCTCGCGCGAGTGAGGTCGGTTCGAACGCTGCCGTTATCAAAGAAAATCGATCGACCGCCATATCCACGCTCGATGCTGCCGCTTAGGTTGTCCCACTGATTCACCCAGCGTACTGGCGCGGACGGCCGCTCCGTCACGCGCAATTGGCGCACATCTTCATTCAGAGCGATTCTGCGAAGCAGATCGAATGTTCCGTAGAGGGCACCTTGACCGTCGGCCCCAGCGATAATTAAGCAATCATATCCGCCTACGTGCTCGGTCGCGATCCAATATCCTCCAGCTGCCAGCGAGTGCGGCGCCGCGGCTCGCGGAGCCAAGGCTCGCATCCGCTCGATAGTGGTCAACACGATGGAGTCTTCCGTGGGCAGGCCTTGCTCCGCGCGCAAAGTACGCCCGAGCATCCCTCGCACGCCGCGAATCAGCTCCGACTGCGACGTCCGCAACAAGTCTCCGTTCCCGATCACTACGACGGCGGCTGGAAGCTTGTCGTACTTAATTCGCTCCGCGGATGTAAGTTGCGCGTAGCGAAGCCACGCTGCGTATCCGCTGTCGGCGTTCACAGCTGCAGGCAAAAGCACGGCCAAAATCAGAGCAAAAAATGTACTTCGCTGCAACAGACGCGCTCGCGTCACGGAAACCTCCGCCCGTAGTCTACTCCCGCCGTCAATCGCCACGGGCCCACTTCCGCACCTGCAGCGACGATGATCTGATAGCATACGGTCGCTGCAAGCCCCGTAATTGCAGGTAAGGTTTCCGGAAACTTTCTGAGGAAAGGGTTCGGCGCGATGAAAATCACCGACGCGAAAGTTATCATCTGCAGCCCGGGGCGAAACTTCGTCACCCTCAAGCTGATTACGGAAGACCGGATCCACGGCCTCGGCGACGCCACGCTGAATGGCCGCGAATCAGCCGTTGCAAGCTATCTCTCCGATCACGTAGTGCCGCTGCTGATCGGCCGAGACGCGCGCCGGATCGAGGACCTCTGGCAATACCTCTATAAGGGCGCCTACTGGCGGCGCGGGCCGGTTACGATGGCGGCAATCTCCGCCGTCGATACGGCGCTTTGGGACATTAAAGCGAAAAGTCTCGGCGTGCCTCTGTACCAGATTCTCGGCGGAGCTTCGCGCGATTCCGTCCTCGTCTACGGCCACGCCAGCGGATCGAATATCGAGGAAACTGTGGAGGCAGTCGGGGGCTACCTCAAACTCGGCTACAAGGCCATACGCGCCCAGTCCGGCGTGCCGGGCTTGCCGAGCACGTACGGAGTCGGCCGCGGTGGAATGTATTACGAGCCTGCCGAAAAAAATGCGCCGCCTGATAATGTATGGTCATCGGAGAAATACCTCGAATTCGTTCCGCAACTTTTTTCCCGATTGCGAAAAGAGGTCGGCCCGGACATCCACTTGCTCCATGACGTGCATCATCGCCTAAGTCCGATCGAGGCCGCGCGCTTGGGCAAGGAACTCGAGCCGTATCATTTATTCTGGCTCGAGGATCCCACACCCGCGGAGGTTCAGGAGCGCTTTCGGCTCATCCGGCGGCACACTACGACGCCACTGGCCGTCGGAGAAGTTTTCAACAGTATCTACGATTGCCAGCAGCTGATTCAGGAGCAGTTGATCGATTACATTCGCACTACCGCCGTCCACGCCGGCGGAATTTCGCATTTGCGCAAAATCGCGAACTTCGCGGAAGTCTATCAAGTTCGAACTGGATCGCATGGAGCGACCGACTTGAGCCCCGTATGCATGGCCGCTGCGCTGCATTTTGACTTGAGCGTCCACAATTTCGGCATTCAAGAATACATGCGGCACACGCCGGAAACCGACCGCGTCTTTCCCCATGCCTATTCATTTAGCGATGGACACATGCACCCCGGCGATTCGCCGGGCTTAGGCGTCGATATCGACGAATCGCTGGCCGCTCAATATCCCTACCAGCGGGCCTATTTGCCCGTGAACCGAAAGCTCGACGGGACGATGCACGACTGGTGAGATGGACCGCTGCGGTTTGGTGCGCGAATGCAGCGGTGCGATTGGGCCAAACCGCTTATCGGCCTGCGGGGCTACCGGGCACATCAAGTCCCAGGTATTGCCGGGCATTCTCAAAGCAAATGTTGCGAACGAACCCGCCCAATAACTGTTCATCATTAGGGAGCTCGCCCTTTTCCGCCTCGCCGCCAATGATATTGCACAGGATGCGCCGGAAATATTCGTGGCGTGGAAATGACATGAAAGAGCGCGAGTCGGTGGTCATGCCGATGAAGCGCGCGAGCAATCCCGTATTCGAGAGCGCGTTGAGCTGCCACTCGATCCCTTCTTTCTGGTCCATAAACCACCAAGCGCTTCCGAACTGAATTTTCCCCGCTGCAGCGCCGTCCTGAAAGCTGCCTGCCGCCGTGGCAAACGCGTAGTTGTCCGCCGGATTCGAGTTGTACACGATCATTTTCGGCAGGGATTTTTCGCGGTCTAGAAAATCGAGATAGGCGCTCAGCGCGCGAATCTGAACGTCGTCTCCGATGGTGTCGATTCCGGTGTTAGGGCCGAGATTCCGGTAGCGGCGAGTGTTTACGTCCCGCAAAGCGCCTAGGTGCAGCTGCTTCGTCCAGCCCTTTTCCGCGTCCAAACAGCCAAAATACAGCATCAGAAACGACCGATACTTTTCCTGCTCGCTTTCGCTCACGCTAGAATCGCCCCGCACTTTTTCGAAAACGCCGGCGGCTTCAGTCTCGGTGCAAGGCGTCGCATGACAGTGGATCAGGCCGTGGTCGGATAGCCGCGCTCCCTGCACGTGAAAATAGTCGTGACGCGCCTTCAGAGCGTCCAGGAAGACGCGAAACGATCGAATATCAGTGTTGCTCGCCATTTCGAGCCGTCCAATCCACGCGCGAAATAGTTGGCTGGAATGGACGGCCAGCGCTCCGTCCGGACGAAACGTCGGACACACCCGAAAATCCGGATCGCTTGTCGCGAGCGCCCGGTGATGCGATAGATCATCGCAAGGATCATCGCTCGTGCACACAAAGCGAACCTTGAATTGTCTTAAAATTCCGCGCGCAGATAGATCGGGGGTCTGCAGTAGCTGATTTGCCCGATCCCACACGGATTTGGCAACGGCTTCATCTAGCAGTTCGCCGATCCCGAAGTGGCGCTTCAACTCTAAATGCGTCCAATGGTAGAGAGGATTGCGCAGCGTGAACGGCACTGTTCGCGCCCAGGCCAAATATTTTTCGTAGGCCTGCGCGTCACCCGTGCAGCAACGCTCGGCCACGCCGTTGGCTCGCATGGCGCGCCACTTGTAGTGGTCTCCTTCCAGCCAAATCTCAAATAGATTGCGAAATTGGCGGTCCGAAGCAATGTCCGCCGCTGGCAGGTGCGAGTGGTAGTCCAGAATGGGCTCAGCTTCCGCATAACCGTGGTACAAGCGCTGCGCCGTCTTCGAATGAAGCAGAAAATCGTCGTGAATCAAATCCATTCAATGCTCCACGGGGCGGAAACGGACCAACGATCCCTTCGAATAGCCTGTGTTTGAAGAGGGACTTTGTCAAGCGCATCGCCAGGCAGAACTGGCGATCAGACCTCCATTGTGGTTCGCGGCCAAGCCCTTTGCCGCCCCCTACCCCCAGCGTTTAATTGTGTTGCGGGCCGCCAAGGCGCTGGCGGGATTCGCGTTGAGAGCGCTCCTGTGGGTTCGATGACCGGATCATGGCGTTTTCGGGGCAGGCGCGAAAAATCAGGCCTCGGGGAGGCCTTGTGAAGCTTCACACGACCACTTCACGCGGCGGCCTAGCCTGCCAACGTCGAGTTTTGTTCCGCGGCCGCAGCCCAACGTATTCTGGCGCTGAATTTGCTAGCTTTACCGGATACCGGCGAGTAAATCGACCGTGAGTTGATCCAGGCGCTCGTACGGCAGTCTTTTCTTTACAATCTGCGTCCGGTCAAATGCGCGACCCAGCAGCGACTCGGCGCCTTGCTTCGAGAATCGGCCAATGCTTCCGTTTCCCTTCCCGTCCGCCGAAATTTCCTGGAGGATGCCTTGAATCTCCGCGTCCTGGTTCCAGCGTTTTCCCTTTTCCTTAAGAATCAAATACGTCCTCATACAACCAGCAGCGAAGTCTTTCACACCTTGGAAATCTTCAGTCCGATACGCGTGCGCATCAAAGTGGCGCGGCCCTTCGTAACCGACGTCTTCCAAAAACTTGACCAGCCAGAAAGCAGATTTGAGATTTGCAGACCCGAACCGCAAATCCTGATCGTAGCGACCGGGCATTTGATCGTTGAGGTCGATGTGGAATAGCTTGCCGGCCTCCCACGCTTGCGCCACTCCGTGCATAAAATTCAGGCCCGCCATCTGCTCGTGCGCGACTTCCGGATTCACGCCCACCATTTCGGGATGATCGAGCGTTGGGATGAATCCTAAATAGTGTCCGGTTGTCGCCATATAAATGTCCGCGCGGGGTTCGTTGGGCTTCGCTTCCAGGGCCAACTTGAAGCCGTACTGGCGGTTGATGTTGTATTCACAGAGGTAATTCACGGCTTTGCGCAAACGCTGTATCGCGCAGTCGGCGCGCCGGCACGCATCCGTTTCCACTCCTTCGCGGCCCCCCCATAGAACAAAAATTTTGGCGCCGAGTTCCGCGCCAATGTCCATGGCGCGCATCGTCTTTTGCAAGGCGTAGGCACGCACCTCGGGATCGTTGGCCGTAAAAGCGCCATCCCGGAAGACGGGGTCGAAAAAAAGCGAGACGGTCGCCATCGGCACCACGATCCCGTTCCTTTTGCAACTTGCCGCGAATTCCCGCACCAGCCGGTCGCGTTCGGCGGCGGTGGCATCGATTGGCACGAGATCGTTGTCGTGTAGATTCACTCCCCATGCGCCGACCTCCGCGAGCAGAGACACAATTTCGACCGGCTTCAACGCGGGCCGCACGAAATCGCCGAAGGGGTCACGCCCGCGGTTTCCAACGGTCCATAGACCAAAAGAAAACTTGTGTTCCGGTTTCGGCTCGTACTGGTCATTCCGTCGCGCGCTCATAGATTTCTCCTCGCCCTTTATCGCCGGAATTGCGCTTCTATGACGAATAAATCGATTTCATGGCCGGGTAGATCCTGCGGTAGCGCGCGTACTGCGCATTCAAAATGGCCACGTGCTCGGGATCCGGATTCACACGCTCTGCCACGCGCACGATCGAAGCGCACGCCGCGTCCACCGAAGGCCATAATGCCGCTCCCACGCCCGCTAGAATGGCAGCGCCGTATGCCGCGCCTTCTTCGGCCTCGACGATTTCGACTTCTCGGCCGTAAACCTCCGCTTGAATGCGCCGCCAGACCGCCGAACGCGCGCCTCCTCCACCGAGCCGGATATGCTCGACTGGTATACGCATCTCCTGGAGGATCAGAAACGTATCTTTTAGGCTGAACGCCACGCCTTCGAGAACCGCCCGGATCACATGCGCCCGAGTATGCGAAGCGGTTAGCCCCACGATCGCACCGCGCACGTCTGGATCAAGATACGGCGTTCGCTCTCCCATCAAATATGGCGCCCACAAAAGCTTTTCAGCAGTCACCGGAACGGTTTCTGCGTCTTTAATCATCTGGCCGTAGAGGTCGCTGGTCCCTTTGGCGCAATCCCGGTAGAAATTGTCGCGAAGCCAGCGAAGGGAGAGTCCGGCGGCCTGGGTGACTCCCATCACGTGCCAGCGTCCCGGCACCGCGTGGCAGAACGTGTGTAGACGGCCCCGTGCATCCGTTACCGGCCGGTCCGTCGTCGCGAACACAACTCCCGACGTGCCGATCGTCGCATGCACGGTGCCGGGCATGACGGTTCCCATGCCCACGGCGCCCGCGGCCTGGTCGCCGGCGCCCGCGACCACGGGAGTCCCTGCAGCGAGTCCGCTCGCCTCCGCGCCGTTCGGAGAAATTCGTGCACAAACGGCGGGGGACTCATACAGCTCCGGAAGCAGCGATTCAGGGATCTCGACAGCGTCCATGATTTCCGCGCACCACTTCCGCCGGGCTACGTTCAGCATCAGTGTGCCGGAGGCATCCGCAACATCGGTAGCGGCCACTCCCGTAAGCTTGAAACGCACGTAGTCTTTCGGCAGCATTATCTTTCGGACGCGACGCCAAATTTCGGGTTCGTTGTCGCGCGTCCACAGCAGCTTGGTTAGCGTGAAATTCGTCAGCGGGGGATTGGCGGTGAGCTCGATCACGCATTCGCGCCCGAGCTGGGTGGTAAGACGATCACATTGCGCTTGCGTGCGAACATCGCACCAGATCAGGGCCGGCCGCACCACGTTTCCCTCGGCGTCCAGCATCACGGCGCCATGCATTTGGCCCGATAGCCCCACGCACGAAATCCGGCTTGCCGATAGGTTCGACTCACGGAGCGCTTTGCGAATGGCGATTTGCGCGGCGCGCCACCAATCTTCCGGGTGCTGCTCCGCCCAGCCCAGGGAAGGTGATGCAAACGTCTGGTGATCTTCCGTCGCCGACGCGATGATAGTTCCGCGGTCATCCAGAATTAACACGCGCGTGCCGCCCGTGCCCACGTCGATGCCCATCACGATCGCGTTCATATTCGTCTAATCTCGCTGTCTCACCAAAACGTCCAGACCCATGGGAAGCACCAGAATTCCACCCTTGAAAACTCTTTGGCCGAAATTCAGAACGGCTCTCCGCGACATTTCATCATCGAGACTCGCGATGCTCCCAGGCACGCGATCAGGAGCCTCCGATCATCACAACATATTTACGTATTTGAAGATGCTTAAGTTCGGCGGCCACCCAAACAAACTCGCCATTCGATCACGATCGGCGGGATCGGAGCGAGTTTCAATAGAGCCCGTGCTCCCGAACTGGCATTGCCACAGCTTCGATCAGAACGTCCTCCGATTTTTGCACCTGGGTCGTATCGTTGCCGATCGCCCATAGCAGCATTACGTCCGCGCTCAGCGCCTCTGCGCGAGCCACAAACGTAGTCCGCGGTCACCCTGCCAGCACTCTGGTGACTGGGTTCGTCTGGACTCCCCGGAACGGAGTTTGGCGTGCACCGCGCGGCCAGCAAATTTGATTACCGTGTACGTTAACGGCAGTGGTAGAGTACCACGCGAAATTCAGTTTTCAATCTTAGACATATTGGGGGTTGCCTTGGGTCGCCGTTTCCGTATTCACAATTCGGTGGAACGTCTCCTGGTGGTCTCAATCCTCTGCGGAACGTTCTGCTGCGGCGCCGTAGCCCAATCGA
This sequence comes from Candidatus Acidiferrales bacterium, assembly GCA_050747045.1. Taxonomy (GTDB): domain Bacteria; phylum Acidobacteriota; class Terriglobia; order Acidiferrales; family UBA7541; genus Palsa-295. The sequence goes on from JBOGNC010000015.1 coordinate 27,353, forward strand.
TTCCACCATACCGCAATTCCAAGCTGCCGGTCGAACAGCGCGTGGCCGATTTGATGTCGCGCATGACGCTCCAGGAGAAAATCGCGCAACTGGTCGGAACCTGGCAATCGAACTTGCCGGCGGGTTCGCCCCAACGGTTCGAAGACAGCAAGGGGGCTTTCGACCCGGCTCTCGCTGCCGTGGCGCTGAAGAATGGCCTGGGTGAAATGACGCGTCCGAGCGAGAATCGCAGCCCGCGCGAAGAGGCGATCTTCACCAACGAAGTCCAAAAGTGGCTGCGCGAACACACTCGCCTGGGTATTCCCGTGATTTTCCATGAGGAGTGCCTGCACGGAGAAATGGCGCCGGGCGGCACCTCGTACCCGCAAGCGATCGCCCTGGCATCCACGTGGGACCCGTCGCTGGTGAAAGACGTATTTACGGCGACTGCCGCGGAGGTGCGGGCGCGCGGTGCGCAGCAGTGTCTCGCTCCGGTGCTCGGCCTGGCGCGGGACCCGCGCTGGGGCCGCACGGAAGAGACTTACGGCGAAGATCCATATCTTGTTTCGCGCATCGGCGTGGCGGCAATAGAAGGCTTTCAAGGCAAGGGTCCCTTTATCGACAAGGGGCACGTGATCGCCACCGCGAAACATTTCGCCGTCCACAGCCAGCCCGAAGGCGGCACCAATGTGGCCCCGGGAAATTATTCCGAACGTACGATCCGTGAATATTTTCTGAAACCCTTCAAAGCCGCCGTGCAGGAGGCGGGGGTGGGCGCGGTGATGGCATCGTACAACGAAATCGATGGTATCCCCGCGCATAGCGACGCGCAGCTTCTTACTGGCACGCTTCGGCAGAGATGGGGATTCCGCGGAATCGTGGTATCGGATTATTTCGGCATTACGCAACTGCGAACGATACACCACGTAGTGGCGACCGATGCCGAAGCAGCTAAGATGGCGCTCGAAGCCGGCGTGGATATGGAGCTTCCTTCCGCGGATGCCTTTACCCGCCTGGAAGATTTGGTCGACAACGGACAGGTCTCGGAGTTCTACATCGACCGTGCGGTGGCGCGCGTGCTGCGCATGAAATTCCTGACGGGCCTTTTCGACGATCCGTACGTCAATCCCGACTACGCCGTAAAAATCACCAACGACTCTGCGCACCGCGAACTCGCGCTGAAAGCAGCCCACGAAGCGCTGACGCTACTCAAAAACGAGGGCAACCTGCTCCCGCTGGATATCTCCAAATACAAGCACATCGCGGTGATTGGTCCCGACGCGGCTGAAGCTCATCTCGGCGAGTACAGCGGTCAGCCGACGCAAAGCGTCAGCATTCTTCAAGGAATTAAGGACAAGGTTGGATCGCGAGCTGAGGTCCTATATTCGCTCGGCTGCAAAATCACGGAGACACCCGCCGATTGGAACGCGGACAAAGTGGTCCTGGGCGATCCGATCCTGAATGCGCAGCGCATTAAGGAAGCCGTCAAAGTTGCACAAGAGGCGGACTTGATCATTCTTGCCCTCGGCGGCAACGAGCAGACATCGCGCGAAGCATGGGCGACGAATCACCTGGGCGATCGCGAGAGCCTGAATCTGCTGGGCAATCAGGATGACCTCGTGCGCGCGATGCTGGCCACCGGCAAACCCGTGGTGGTTGTGCTGATTCACGGCCGGCCGCTGGCTATCAACTACGTCGCCGAACACGTGCCGGCAATTCTCGATGGATGGTATGTGGGACAGGAGGGCGGCACCGCAGCGGCCGACGTTCTCTTCGGTAATTACAATCCCGGCGGCCATCTGCCGATTACCGTTCCGCGCTCCGTCGGGCAGCTGCCCGATTTCTATTATCAAAAGCCTTCGGCGAAGCGCGGTTTCGTGGACGGCAGCGTCACGCCTCTTTTTCCTTTCGGCTGGGGACTGAGCTATTCAACTTTCAAATACGCAAATCTTCGCCTATCGCCGGCAACAATCGGCACGCAGGGTGAAACCACGGTTTCCGTCGATATTACGAACACGAGCCACATCCGCGGAGATGAAGTCGTTCAGCTCTATATCCGCGACGAAGTCAGCTCAGTCACGCGGCCAGTGGAGGAATTGCGCGGCTTCCAACGCGTCACGCTCGGTCCAGGCGAAACGAAAACCGTTCATTTCAAGCTCGGCTTCCAGGCTCTTTCATTTTTGAACCGCGATATGCACTGGGTAGTCGAGCCCGGCAATTTCAAGATTATGGTCGGCAGCAACTCCGTGGACCTGATTTCCACGGCACTGAAAATCGTGGCCCCTTGACGAGCAACGCTTCCGGATCTCGTCGCAAGCGATCCAGCATTCACGCAATTTCCCGGCTGACCGACATCTCCATCGAAGCCGTGGATCGCGCTTAGATGGACGCGCCGGATCAGTGAGGCGAATTGCGCGCATACGCTGCGCATCCAGAGGCATCTTTGTGTTTGACCTAGCGGTGGGCGGACGAGCAATTCCCCCATCTCAGTACGGCAATTCTCTCAAGGCTGCCGTTCGGGAACAATGGAGTACAGTCGCACCCGATATATATGAAACTGATGCGCGTCCATTAACAACTGGCGCCCTTGATTGGTCTGATCGCCGTTCAGATTTCTATCGGTGATCCATTGTCCCGATTTACGAGAGACTAGTTCAACGCTTTCGATACCGGCGACGCCTGAACCAACATCCGGATCGCGGATGAAATTGACCGTCAGGCCAGCGCCGAGGATATAAAACTGATCCGGCGAAGCCTGCAAGATCAACATCGCTCCGTTGTCGGTAGCGACTCCTCCCACCGGCCACGAGCGCGAGAGCGAGGCTTCGAACAGATATCCTCCCAAAGCAACCGTCTGCGTAGGACGTGAACTCGTCGCATGCAGCACCAAAGCGCGGGTGCGTCCTGCAGCCTGCGCGTCCGGCAAGAGATCGCGAATGCTGTCCAGCAGTTCGTACACCTGCATGATTCCAGGTGCAGAACCCGTATCCTTCGGAGCGCTCACGTTGTCGATGGCGAATGGGCCAAAGCCAAATGCCCGCGCTTGGCCATAGGCGTAAAGAGCGTTGTACGGAGCAACGTCCATCCGCGCTTCTGGAACGAAGATCGCGTTGCCGGAAATCTCATACCGCTTGATCCAATACTGGAAGTCCGGCCAGTAGATATCGGGCGAATAGAAATCGATGCTGGGAGCAGCCGCGCGCCAAACGCTCACATAATCCGGGTGCGGACCGCCGCTGGGATATTCCCCGGCCCGCTCCTGCGGCGCTGGAAGTTGCGCGTTGACGTACATAGGAACCGGATATTCGTGTTTGCCTGCCCGAATGACGGCTTCGATGTAGCGGGCGTAGTGCCAGGCCATGAACGCTTCGTCGGCGTCGTTCCCAAACGCACTGCTCCAATTCTTGCCGTCCTCGGTGAAGTGGGACGCCAGTTCAGGCGAGAGTTGAAGTCGATTGGCGGCCAACGCGCGCAACAAAGCTTTCGGCACGGGGCCGCTAAAAAGTCGATCGGCCTCAGGAGACCGATCACGGCCAAGGCCAAAGTAACCGACCTCATTTTCCACCTGCACCATCAACACAGTACCTTCTAGCAAGTCTTCATCCCGAACATGGTGCATCAACGCGGCGAAAGCAACGCTGTCGCATCGGCGCGTTTCCGCGGAAAACGTGGAGAGAATTTCGAGTGGTTGCCCATCGGCGGATTCGGCGCGCGGAAACCGCTGGGGGTTCGATTTCACCCAGGAGGGCGCATAATTCGAGAAGCCGTTCTTCCAACTGCCGAACCACAGCAGCACCAAGTGCATGTTGTACTTTCGCGCCGTGTCAATCCAGTGATCGAGGATGCTGAAATCGAAATTGCCTTCTTTCGGCTCGACTTGATCCCAGGCCACTGGCATCAGGATTGTGTTTACGTGCAGTTTCGCCGCATTAGGGATGATCGTGTCCGCCTGCTCTGCCGTTCCCGCCGAGGAATTGCCCAGTTCACCTCCTAAAATCAAAAACGGCCGGCCATCTACGATCAACTGACTCGTCCCGTTTTCGATCCGGATGTGTGGCGGCTCGGCGGCGCGCGGCGCGGAGGGAAAGAAAAGCGCCGCGATAACGATACAGAGAGCAGTACGCAACGCGTTTTTCATGATCCCCCGCGCCGAGGGTATCTCAATCGCTCCAATTAGGGAATATAGAGTCGCGAAGTATGTGGCGTAAGAACGCAATCAGCGGGTTGCGCGGTCAACGCCCCGAAGCGTAGGTAAACCATTTGGCTTGTGCGACGCCGGATCAGCCCTCACGCTTCGGGTGAAAGTTTCCTCTTGCTACACGGCTTCATTGCCGAAGTCGGCCACATGGTTTTGACGGACGACCTCGAACTGCCTCCCTAAGGATTTCGGCGTACATCGTCGTGTCATTGCAGGACCGAGATTACGGTCACGGATTTAGGATCAAGTTTCAGAGACAGCTTGCCACCTTGGGCCTTCGCGGAAACGGGCTTTGGCACCACGTTATTGGGCGCGTCAAAAGTGTTGACGCTATCCACGTTTGGCGCAGTCAGCGTCTGCCCAACGGCAGATTCAGCCGTGCTGCCGGGCACGTTTATCTCGATTTCAACGGGACGGTTCGGATCGATGTTCGTGACTTCCAGCCACAGCTTGCCATCCGCATCCTTCGCCGCGATGGCATCCACGCGCGGCAAGGTGATGTCGTCATGCCTATAAGTACCAGCGTCATAAGTGACCGGCACAAAGGTGGCGTCGTGAAACGGCACGTACATTTTGTACACGTAGTAGGTGGGTGTCAGCACCATCGTGTCTTTATCCGTCATGATCATGGACTGGAGAACGTTGATCATCTGGGCGATATTGGCCATACGGACGCGGTCCGCGTGGCGGGCAAAAATATTCAAATTGAGGGCCGCGAGAATGGCGTCGCGCAGGCTGTTTTGTTGAACGAGGAAGGCCGGATTCGTGCCGGGCAACGCCTTGTACCATGCTCCCCATTCATCCACGACGAGCGCAACTTTCTTTTGCGGGTCGTACTTGTCCATGATCGCGGAATGCTCGTCGATCAGATCGTTCATGTTGAGAGTGTCTTTCAGGAACTGAGCGTATTCGTTCTCTCCGAACCCTACGGATGCATAGGAGGGTGGCCAGTGCCGCCCTACCGTGTAGGAGTGCATCGAAAGGCCATTGATACCGTCACTCGACGGAGCATTCTGGTAGCCCTTCATAATAGTTTCAGTCCATTTGTCCCACTGTGGGCCACCACCTCCGGGTCCAACTGCGATCTTCAGCATGTGCTGACCGCCCTGCTGTTCCGGATTGAAATTTCGGACGAAGTGGCTGTAGATCTTAAGCTGGCTCAGATAATAATCCGGTGTCATGTTGCCACCGCAACCCCAACTTTCGTTACCAATGCCGAGGAAGCTGACCTGATAAGGTTGCGGATGACCATTGGCGGTGCGTTCCTGGACCAATGTCGTAGGCTTCGCGGCAGTCATGTATTCCAACCAATCCTCTGCTTCGTGCGGAGTGCCGGAGCCAACGTTGATTGAGACGTAGGCCTGCGCTCCAATCTGGTTAAGGAAGTCCATGAATTCTCGTGTTCCAAAGGTGTTCGGCTCGATCACGCCGCCCCAGTTGGGATTGAGCGTTATCACTCGGTGAGGACCAATGCCGTCGCGCCAGTGGTATTCGTCTGCGAAGCACCCGCCGGGCCAGCGGACATCTGGCACGTTCAGTGCCTTAAGCGCGCCAACAACGTCGTTGCGAATACCGCGGGTATTAGGGATTGTGGAGTCGGGACCTACCCAGATGCCACCGTAAACGCCGTGACCAAGATGCTCGGCGAACTGGCCGAAAAGGTTGCGGCTGATCTTGGCGCCGGGCTTGGAAACATCCACGGACAATTGAACGCTCTGGGCGGCAACAATGGGTGCGCTCGTTGCCATGACGATCAGAGCGAATCCGAAAAGCAGTGCACGCGTGAGAGATCGCGACTTATGAGTCAGGAATATAAATGGCAAGACAAAACGATGCCTAAGAATCGAGCGTTTTGTGAACGAGACTGAGCTCCGCCGCACCGCAGGGAGCTCGCGAATCGGAGAGTATGTTGTCACCACTGATTCACCAGTGGTTGTAAAAGGCATTCGTCGCTCTCCATACCGAACTTCAACGGCAAATCGATGCTGCGGGGTCGCAAATGTGTAAAAAAGCCGTTTGCCGAGAAGCTCCCCTATAGCTAATTTTCGTTGCAAAAACCGCTGATTTTGATACTGACTTTTAGCACCAGGGTAGCCGTCCCGGCAAGCTATAATTACTGCGCGCGGCGCGAATGACGGAGAAATAACAGTGGGAAATATTTCCGGAGAGATGGCAAATTCTTCGGTAAGTGGGGTGATGGCACGTACATCGCAGTGGTGAACTCCGCTTGGTGGTGCGCCGAGCCGCGTGGGAGGTCGAAAAGCCGGTGGTCAAAACCAATACAGGCGAGGGAGGCACCGACAAGCGGCGCACTGACGCGCCAGGGTTCTCCCGGAGAGAGTGGATGAAGACTGCAGCGTCGGTGGGCGCCGTATTGGCGGCTGGCTCGCTGAGCGCATGGAGCAAAGCGCCTGCTCCTTTGCAGACTGTTGCGATGAAAGGGTCAACCCAGCAAGTACACTCGCTGGCCAAAATCCGATTTTCGCTCGCGACTCTTCCATTCCGCTTGGATTCCGACGAAACCCTGAAGTTTCCGCACGCGCCCGCAACGATGG
>JBOGNC010000016.1:0-31130 GCA_050747045.1 Candidatus Acidiferrales bacterium
GTTTGTTGATTGACGCCCGAATCGGGTCGCACATTGGCAGGAGTTTCGCGCCAACTGATGCGACGGCAGCGCATAGCAAATCGGGAATTTTGTTTGCAAGCATCGTGCGTTTCACGATGCTGCCGGCAAATGCCTGCAAACTGCTCCCATCTGTGCCTTCGTTGGGCCGTGGACAAGCGAACATTCCGCGCGGACACAACCGGGCGATCGATTCAGGCCCGGCAATTTCGACACGCCACCTTGGGCGGTTGGTCCACCACGTAAGGCACGAATGGCCAAGGCGGGATTCCGCAGACACAAACGATTTCCTCCGTTGGCAACTGAAATCCCGCTTTGCTCCATCCGGCTGGATGCACTTTGCCAGCTTACAGAATTTGACAGCAAGGCAAGCTGCGCTGCCGCGCGGGACGATGCGGCGAGAGCCGGCAGCACCGCTGGCCGAGGCGGCGTCAGACACGATTGAGGGGCTTGCATCTGAGCGGCGGCTCCGGCGCGCAACTTATGTGACCGTCGCTGGTCCAGCATCCACTGCGCAACTTTTACCTCTGCTTCGACTTCGACCCATCGCTGAAGCATCTGCTTTGCTTGCGCGCACAAATTCGCGGCTTGGTTCATGCGTGCGAGCACGAGTGACTCAAGCGCATCGAGAGAACACAATTCGAGATACCCGTCCGGCAACCGTCTACTGCTCATGGCCCGTACCTCCCCTGGTGGTCGGCCTCATCACGAAAGGCGTGCGCATTCGGCAGACGAATGGCGATGAGGCAATGGCGCGGATGCTATGCCCACCGGAAGCAGGCGTGGCGCGAGAAAAAGCATTTGCGATGTTTACCGAGCAAGCGGATAGAGCGGATGTCTAGCAGCTGGTCAATTCGCGAACACAGCAACACTTAGCTTCGGCAAACAACCGTGAGATGGATGCAATACGCTGCGCGACGAAATCGCAGTTTGAGAATTTCGGCGACGGCCGGCATTCAACCGGGGAGCGACGGTAGGAATGCGCGGGAAAGATTTCAACACGGGATTGCGCGGCGTGCTATTCGAAGCGCGGCACTACGAACGGATGGGTTCGGCGGTGTGGCTATACGCGTGGCTGGTGTTGCGGCAGACCCATCAGACCGGCACAACCGGTTGGGTGCTCGGAGGGGCACCGATCAGCTACAAGGAAATCGAAGAGGAGACTGGTTTCAACATTCGCACTCTGGAACGCTGGATGAGCGCGCTGCGCCGCCACGGGTACGTGAAGACGGAACCAGCCATGGGAGGGGTGATTGTACGCATCACCAAGGCAAAGAAACACGCTGCGGCGCGGAATTCTGCCACTCTCGGGAAGGCTGAGACCCTCCGCAGAGCTGCGAACGCCCTCCGCAAACTTGCGGGCGGGGTACGCGAATCTGCGGAAAGGGATACGCAGAATTGCGTAGCAGATCGCCGCGAAGTTGCGGAGAATACGCCAGTTCCATCGCCGATAAGTAGTTCATCCATAGAAGAATCCCTAGAAGAACACCCCGACATCAATCCGTACCAACGTCAAGCATCGGATCTACCTGTTCAAGAGACGGCACGGCAACGTTTACGCGCAGATCAACATATTACACAACATCAAGTCTACACCATGAACCCTTTCTATTCAGGTGAAAACCAAAACAACAAACCGGGCGAGCAGAGCCGTCTAACGAGGAATTTATTTTCAGAGCCGGGGCGGACGCCGCGAGTGCGAGAACTGCCTCCGCAGCAGCCGTGGCGAGTGATCGAAGAGGCGCGCTCACGTCAACAGATCTTGCGAGCTGAGCGAGACGAAACCGTGCGCCGCGAGCTTCGAGTGGGTGCAGGTCCGGAGATTCCCGCTGCATCGAAGCAGAGCGCAAAAGCGACGGAGGTGAAAGGCCAATGAAAACGCGATTTCAACTGCGTAGAGAAGCGGGGCACGGAGGGGTTGTCCCCGGAGGCTGGCGCATGGCGTGGTACGAGCCTCCGCGGCGCGTTGGCATTTATTACCCGGCGCCGCTGCATTGGATCTTGCGCGGGCTGCGTGACTTTTCATACCGGCTGCGTGTGGCTTTGCGCGCGCCGCGAATCGAACGCGCACAGGCGTTCGAAATGAATCGCGTGCATCGCGACCGGCAGCGGCTGGCTGACGAATACGCGCGCGGCTACATGTGCGGTTGGCGCGAATGCTACGACGCGTGTCTGGACGCGGTGGAAGAAGAGATTTCACGCGCGGGAGGAGTTTGGGACACCTGCGAGCTACTTACGGATGCGCCGAGGCCGCAGCGAAAGAATTGATTGTCGTTTGATGAATGCAGAAGGCTGCGCTGGAGTTTCAGCGTAACTGCGGCATGAGTTCCTAAAGCCACTCGCACAGAACCGAGTCTCGGGCGCGCCGTATTTCGTGCGCCGAGACAGAGGATGGTGAAACGATGAAAGCCACCGAGGTTTTTGACGTTTGCCATGGCCGCTATCGCGGACTGCGCGAGTGGCTCACGGATACGCGCGGAGCGGTTCGGTCCGTACATCTCGATACGCCCTCTGAAGGCTATCAGTGGCGGCCGAGCCGCGCGCGCGCGTGCGAGTACGTCGCTGATTTCGAACGCATAGGGCGCCGAGCGCTGCGCCGTCCCGAGTGGAAAGGGCGCTTGAAACTTTTCGAGGCGTATTTTCTTCAGGGGACCGATTACCGGCGCGCGATCGGGATGGTGGGAGTCGCGGAAGGCACTTTTGACTATTGGTATCAGGAAGTGAAACGCGCGCTCGGCGCCGAGTTTTCGCGCACCGGGCTTTTCCCCCCGGCGCAATATTTTAAACATTCGTGAAGGCACTGTTGGAAGTCCGGACTGGCGCGCCTCTCTTGTCGAGCCGCGTGCAGGCATTCGCTTTCGCGCGCTGGTGCCACCCGCATGATGATTATTAGGCAACTCAGGGGGCATTATCTTGATACTCGACTGCCTGGTCTTACCCATACTAATCGTGTGCCCGCGGGACAGTGTGCATTCCGGACTTTGCAGGGGCAGAGTGGAAGCCGCGGTTAGATGCGATACGGCACGATGCGCTCCCAAACACTACAATGCGCTGCCCAAAATGCCAATTCGATCATCCGTTGCAGACGACCGAGTGTCTGAAGTGCGGAATCGTCTTCTCGAAATATCAGCCGCCGCCCAGCCCAATTGACGGGCCCGCGAAACAGCTTGATCTCGCATTTGCGCCGGCGCCCGACGCGGTCGAGGCGTCCGCGAAGCAGCCCGATAACGCAGCGGCAGCGTCGTTAGTATCGTCCCTGGCTGCATCGCTAACTACCGCTCTCTCATCGGAAGCAGACAAATCGCCCGTTTGGACCCGGGATGATTTCGTGAGGGAGTTAAAATGCCGGGCGCTCGCGCTGCCGTTGGCATTGCTTGCGGCGTACTGGTTGACGGGCACGGGCTTCAACATGGTGGCAGGCATGCTCTCGATGGTGGTGCACGAGAGTGGGCACGCCATTACTGCCTGGCTTACGGGCCGGTGGGCGGTGCCCATGCCGTGGGTCACTATGCACGGCCAAAATCGCTCTTGGTTTATCGTCCTGGTGGTGACGTCCGTCATCGTCTGCTGGGGATTTCATGCGTGGAGGACCCGACGCTGGGGATGGGTTTGCGCCGCCGTCCTCGTGCTCCTTTTGCAACTGGACATTTTGAGCCTGTCTGCTTTCAAGCAGGAAGCGCTGATCGTATTCGGCGGCGAGGGTGGCGCAATGGTTCTCGCCACAATCCTGATGGCGACGTTTTATGCTTCCCGCGAGAGCGCTCTATGCAAGAGCTGGGGACTGCGTTGGGGACTGCTGGTGCTCGGAGCGCTGGCCCTCATGCACGTTTACCGGTCGTGGTCAGGACCGTGGGGAAATATTCCATTCGGAGAAATCGAGGGAGTCAACCTCTCCGATCCGAGCTTGCTCACTGAAATGTATGGGTGGTCCGTTACCCAAATGGTTGACCGCTACATCGAGCTCGCCAGGGTTTGCTTTGGGGCCATGGGCGCGATATACGTCTGGGGATTGGCGTCTGCATACGTGGAAACGCGGCTGCCGGCACCGCTCCCATCGCACGAGGCGCATAAAGGGTTGGAAATTCAGGCCAGCCGCTAGCAACGGCGATGGTTAGCCGAATAGTCTCCACCGCGTTTCGGACGTGCTGCCGAGGAGAACCGGAAAGGTTGCGTACCAGTTCGTGCATAAATGTGCGGCCGTGGAATTAGGCCGACCGTCGGCTGGGCACCCGAATCAGTTGAGGGCAGCAGTGCAAGAATTAGAACCGCGAGCTTTTGCGTGATCCGCGCATGTCTCGAATGAACGACCAGCCCATGTCGAAAGGGAGGAGTAGCAGATTCTTGAGCAGGCTCGATCGTTGCTGGAGCTTGTCGTGGGCTACCTCGGACTCCCCTTTCTTCACCACGATGATCGCCGAGAGGTACTTCATGAAATCGACGCCGCACTTCTCGCACTTTCCGCCCTCTCGCTGCTCGTGATGGCAGGCCGGGCACTCGAACCGCAGGGTGGCATGGCAACGCGGACAGAACCGTGCCACGTCGCGCGCCTCGGAGCTGCACTTAGGGCACTTCATGCTTCAATCTTACTGCGCGCGCGCGCAGCGGAAGCCGATAGCGTCGCGGGATGCGCCCTCACAGTAAACTGGCCGAAAGGACAGGCCCGGAGCGCGATTTGCGGATGCGGGTCTCAGCTCAGGCGGAAGCTAGGATCGCCCGAACCGTTGCGTTCGTTCCATGAAGGTCTGTCCGCACTGGCGGCAGCCGCCGCGAGTTTTCGCGTGCCGCCGATCGGGACGAGCAACCGCACCACGTGTCCGATGCGTTCGATGCGAAACGGTTTCGCCAGGCATACCACGGCGCCAAGCGAGTGCGCGTTGGAATAATCGCTGGGATACGCGGAACGCGTGGTCAAAACCACCGGCACTTGCGCCAGCCGCGGCGTGGACTTGATTCGCGCGCACAGGTCGTAACCGGGCAAGTCGTCACCTTCGATTTCGGCAATCAAAAGCGCGGGCAGCATTTGATTCAGCAATGCGTGCGCCTGGCGCGCGCCCGGCAAAGCCATTACTTCATAACCCTGCGTTGTAAGGAAGCTTCGCAGTGCCTTGCGCACAGAAGGGTCAGAGTCCACCACGATCACTAGAGGGGGTTCGCTGTCCGCATTAGAAGCCGCGTTCGTATTCGCAGCCACGCTTGCCGCCGTATCGCCTCGCTTCTCGTTATTGACAGTTGGGATGGCGATCGCGATTGCGAAACGGCCGTCTACCAGCCGGGAGACGCGGACCACGCGACCAGGCTGCTCCACTTGGATCGCGACGGACGATTTGCTGTAGGGAAACGTGACAGCTACCGTCATTCCTTGGGAAAAGTCGGCGCGCGTGCTCAGAAAAAGAAAACCGTTGCGCGAGACATCAACCGTCGTGGAAATTTCGTCTGGACCATTCGATTGCGCATAGGCGCCGCGCACGCGAATCGGCGCGGAAATCAGCGCGCGACGGCGCTTGCGGCGTTCCTGCGGCTTCTCGCCGTTGCCGGACGGCGCTGCGTTCAGCGATTCGCCAGCATCGCCAAGTGATGGAAAATTCTGTGCGTCGCTCATTGAGACCCGCTCCCTTATGAACCATCTCACCGAAACGCTAATGTACCAAGCCGGAAGATTCGAACGCTGTAGAAGGGAAGGCACATTCAAACGGTACGTTCGGTAGGGCAAACCTTTGGTACCCTCGTACTGCCGAGAAGTGGCGGCCGCCCGATAATCAACTCAGCGTTACGAGGCCGGCCCTCGAATCTGCTTCTCCGGTACGAATGGGGCGCCTTTGACCGCAAGCCCATCCTATCGATTGTCGGTGCTCGATCTGTCGCCGGTTGCGTCCGGATCAACGAGCGTAGACGCGCTGCGAAATACGCTCGATCTGGCGCAGTTAGCCGACGACCTCGGGTACACGCGCTATTGGCTGGCCGAGCATCACAATACGCAGCTGATCGCGAGCTCCACGCCGGAAGTGATGATCGGGCACGTCGCTTCGGTAACGAAGCGGATTCGTGTCGGTTCCGGTGGCGTGATGCTGCCGAATCACGCGCCGCTTCACGTGGCGGAGGCTTTTCGAGTCCTAGAGGCGCTGCACCCGGGCCGCATTGACCTAGGGCTGGGGCGTGCACCGGGGACTGATTCGCTGACGGCACTGGCCTTGCGCCGTTCTCGCGAGGCTCTCAACGCGGACGATTTTCCGCAGCGACTGGACGAGCTGCTTTCGTTCCTCGACGGCGGATTCCCGGCGAACCACCCATTTGAGACGATTCGAGCCATGCCGGACGACGTGGAGCCACCGGAAGTCTGGCTGCTCGGTTCAAGCGATTTCAGCTCGCAATTGGCAGCGCATCTGGGGCTCGGCTTCGCGTTCGCCCACCACATCAACCCGCTTCCGGCGGTGAGGTCTCTGCGCGAGTATCAAGAACAGTTTCGACCCTCGGGGCGGCTGAAAAAGCCGGAGGCGATACTCGGCGTGTCCGTGGTTTGCGCCGAGACGGACGAAAGGGCCGATGGGCTTGCGCGTCCGCTGGAGCTCACGCTGCTGCGCTTCCGGCAAGGCAGAAGCGCACGGTTTCCGAGCGTCGAAGAGGCCTCCAACTACCCCTATACCCCCGAAGACCGTGAGCTCATTCGGTACAACCGTCAGCGAACGTTCGTCGGCTCACCGGAGACTCTCCGCGCGAGGCTAAGCGAGTTGGCAGGGCAGGCTGGCGTGGAGGAAATTATGATCACCACCATGATGCACGACCATGCCGACCGCCGCCGGTCTTATGAGCTACTGGCGCGAGCGTTTGGACTGAAACGGCCGGTTTATACAGTAGGAGGAGGGCAGAAATCACCCCCGAAAACACTACAGTAAGGCATTGCATTTCGTGCTGAGTTGTGCTATCGTGCTGGTGCGTTTGTTGCTCTTGTGTTCCTTTTGACGAGTCTCGATCAGGCTGCCGGGCAACCGCCCGTCGGCCTTTTTTTGTGGCGCGGCAGAGAAACTCGGTGTGACAAGTAGCTTTCAGGGCGGCAAACCGTCGTCCTATGAATGAATTAGGAGCAGAAGAAGTGGCCAAAGAGCAAGGTACAGTGAAGTGGTTTAACGCTGCTAAGGGCTATGGATTCATCCAGCGCCAATCCGGCGAGGATGTTTTCGTTCACTTTTCGGCTATTCAGGCAGAAGGATACAAGAGCCTCAATGAGGGCCAGGCCGTGGAGTTCGAAGTTAAGCAGGGTCCGAAGGGTCTGCAGGCCGAACATGTGGTAAGTCTCTAAGTCCTTTAGAGACAGCCTCAAGTTAGGCAATCTGATCTTCGGGGGCGGATTCGGCAACGACGCCGCCCCCTGTACTCCGAAGTCAGCTCGAGCTAAGCGCTGGCGCTAGACGTTGTGGTCCGTCGAACGCTGGTCGGCCCTGCGGCACAGCCAGCCGAAACCACGCCTTGGTACTCTGCGGCCAAGACTAGGGAGGCGCCATGCAGATTCTATGCGAAGGCCGAACTGTGAAGCACGTTCAATACGGTCTCGGCAACGTAACCGAATCCAACCACGAACACACGTCCATCGACTTCGACAGCCGCTGGTCGAAAAAGTGTGTCACATCCAACTGGAGTGCGCGACGGGTTGGAGGAACCACCTGCCGACCGGCCAACTCGCCAGCGCGGGCGCCGCAAGACCGTCCGCAAGTAAAACTTCGCGATCCAGCTTGACTGCGGCGCGATCTGTGCGAACCGCGCCGTCGACGATCGATTCTGCTTAGCGCTTCAGGCCTCCACCAACCTTTCGCGGACCGCAAAGCGGACCAGATCGCTGAAGCTGCGAAAATTCAGCCGCTTCATGATGCGGTTGCGGTGGCTTTCCACCGTTCGTGGCGAAACGCCCAAATCTGCCGCCGCTTCTTTGTTGCTCTTGCCTGAAGCGATTAGTTGGACCACTTCCAGCTCGCGTTGCGTGAGTCGGACGCCTTCATCCGCGGCCGTGCCGCTGCGGCCGTCGACGAAATTGCGCGCCATGGAGATGGCTAGTGTGGTGGTGAAAAACGGCTGATGATGCCGGATGTGATCCACGGCTGCGAGCAACTCAGAGTCGGCGTCTGATTTCAGCACGTAACCCATCGCGCCGCAGCGCAACACCTCTCGCGCCAGCTCGTCTGAGAAGTGCATCGAGAGCACCAAAAATTCCGTCGATGGAGATGCCTGTTTGCCGGCGGCGAGCACGTCGAGTCCGCCGATTTCCGGCATTGTCAAATCGAGGATCACCAGATCGGGCTTTCCGGCCTTGATCATGTTGATCGCCTCGCCGCCCGTGGAAGCCTCCCAGGACACTTCCATGCCCGGCTGAGCCTCCAGAAGATTTCGCAGTCCACGCCGAACTACTGGATGATCGTCCGCCACGAGAATTCGGTAGGGACGGTCGAACCGCTGCGCAGCTTCCGCGGCCAACGCCTCCAGGGCCGGATGGGCAGGAATCTTATCGGCCGGACCTTGTTTGCGACGCATAATTCCTCCTCATCGGAACTCCCTCACGCGCGCTGGGCGGCGTGAACTTGGGCCGCGGTGGCTTGGAGGGCAACACCGGCAGCAACATGCGAACGGTGCTTCCAGTACCCGGAGCGCTATCGAAATCGAAACTTCCGTCGAGCTGCTTTACTCGCTCGCGCATGCCGGAGATTCCCACGCCGAGGTCCATGCGCCGGTTCAACGAATCCGACGAAGGAGGAATGCCGCAACCGCGATCGCGAATTTCCACACGCAATTGCGAGTCTTCCTGCAAAACGCGAATCTCGACCGTGGCGCTGCCGGAATAGCGATGCACGTTGGTCAGCGCTTCCTGCACCACGCGGAACACCGTGGTCTCAATTTCCTGGCTGTAGCGCGGGAATGGTTCCTTAATTTCGAGTGTCGCGCGAATGCCGCTGCGCTCCGCGAATCCAGCGGCGTACCAACGCAGTGCGGGGCCCAGCCCAGCGTCGTCAAGCATTGGCGGGTGCAACAAATACGAGACCGTCCGCACTTCGCGGACAGCGCCGTCCGCGAGAAGTGCAGCGGATTCGAGCAGGGAAGCGGCCAGCTCCGCGCCTTCCGGCAGAGCCTCGCGCACCCGCCCTAGAGTCATTTTCAACGCGGCAAGACTTTGCCCGGCTGATTCATGCAATTCTCGCGCCAGGTGGCGGCGATGGCTATCTTGCTCGCTCATCAATTGCTGCGAGAGGCGGCGAAGCTCCTGGTGCGAGATGGCGTGTTCGGTCACGTCTTGAATCACGCCCATCGCCTTGGCAACCTTCCCGCTGGCGTCGAGCAGCGGGACCGTATGCGCCAGGTGAACGCGCACTCGTCCATCCGGCGCACAGTAGCGAGCCACGAAATCGTACGGTTTGCCTGCGGCCATCGATTTCTCGATAAGCAGATGAACTCGCGCGCGATCGCCCGGATGTATTCGGTCCCAATAGGTGTCCACGGACCATTTCCCGTCCGATGCGAGTTCGTAGATTTTCATCATCTGTGGCGAGAGCTTCACCTCATTCGTTTTCAAGTCCATTTCCCAACTTCCGAAATTTGCAACTTGTTCCGCACGCGCCAGTAGAGCCTCTCGCTTTGTCAGAGCATCTTGCGCCTTGATCCGCTGCGTGAAGTCTCGCGTCATCAAGCACGCCGCGAATCCTTCTTCGCCCAATCGTTTTAGGGGCATTGCGCATACGGAGAACCATCCCGACACGCCCGAGTTTCTCAGTTGCACGTGCAGCTCTACGCGACGATCCAGCGCGGTCGTCTGGCTGGCGAGGGCCTTGATTTGCTCCAAAAGGCGGGGATGGATTACCGCGCTTAGGCGGTGACCCAGCAAACGATGCGGATCGGCTTGCTTCTGGAAACGCCGCGAGCTCCATATCGCGGCCACTGTGGCCGAAAAGTCGGTGACCAGCGTGAATTCGCCGAATGTCTTGATCAGGGATTCAAATGTTGCAAAACGGCGTGCTTTGGGCGGCTTAGCCGCCGGTGCTGAGCGATGATCCAGTTCCATTTTGGGAATGGCTGGCGGTCTCGTGCTAATGCTCTTCGCACTGCCGCTCTTCAGCATCCGAGGCCTGGAGCCCATCGCTGCGAGGTATCCCCCACGCGCCCGAGGTGTCAGAGCGCGCCCCAGCCCTTTGGCCGAACGCCAAGCGAAACAGCGACAAGGCATCAGGGCCGAGGAACCCGGCAAGTTACTTCGCGTTTGTTCTTCTGTCAAGCAGTTTGTGTGTCGTAGTGAAACAACTACTGCGGAGAATTCCGCACTTTCCGCCGCCCAAAATGCGTATTGTTCCGATATTGACCGAGATGGCTTGCGCGCCTATTCTGAATGGGCTGGAAGGGGAAGGCCGTCTTAATGTTTCGTCACGCGCTGCCCGATAAGACATGTGGGAGCGCGTGGCGGCCTTTTTAACATTCTGCAGACCCTTTGCTGGCATCGCATCATCCCCAGTAAAGCTTCTTCGGTTCAAGACTTGTGCCAGCCGCGCGCCAGTTGCATAGGGGGCGCGATGGCAGTTCTCGCGGTTCAGATTTTGATGGTCGGGAATCCTACTCCTAGTACCGGACGGCTGATCTTCCGCCTGACGACAAGAGGCTTCGGCCTTCAGCACGTTGACACGCTGGCAGAAGCGAAGTCGTTACTGGAAACGTTTCGATATTCCGTGGCGTTGGCCACCGAGAAGCTTCCGGATGGTCGTGGATACGATCTCGCCAGCCCCGTGGCGCGCGTTTCTGGATACCTGTTCGTTAGCGTGCCGCTTTCGGAAACGCTTTGGCTGCCGGTTGTCGACCGCGGCTCGATCGTCTTGGGGCAGCGTGCGCTGAACGGCAGCGTTTTCGAGAATGAAGTGGAGATTGCGCTCGGCGAAGCGCGGACGGAAATCAAGCCGCGCGAAAGCGATACCGAACCGCGAGCCGGAATTAGTCGCCGCGTGGCAATGCCAAAACGCCGCCATACGGAAGCAGCCTGAAAATTTGAATTACCGTTCGCGCCGCGGCTAGACTTGGCGCGATGGCGTGGTCGGAGCGCTTACGGCGACGTGTCGCGCTTTTCGCAACTTCCACCACAGCAGCGCGCCTACGATAATCGACGCGAGGCCCGCGGTCTGCGCATTGGTCATGCCGAAGAACGAACGCGGATTGATGCGAATGAACTCCACGAGAAATCGTTCGATTCCAGTGAGCACCAGGTACGCCGCAAAAACTTCTCCCGCAGGTACGGTCGTTGCGAGCGACGGCGTGCTAGCCTTCGGAGATTTCTTCGCCGCTTTCATGTCTGCATTGGCGCGCATCGCAGCGATCTGCCGCGCGCCCAGCCGCCACAGCACCCAGGCTATCGCGCCAGCGGCGATGAACTCGTAGATTGGCGTGGGCTGTACGCGGCAACTGGCCGGCCAACCCCACTCCACGCAGGTCTGCGTCGTGGGCACCAGTCCGTGCGGAAAGCTCATGCCCCACGGCAGATTTGTGGGCTTGCCGTAATCTCCGTCGCCCGATAGAAAGCAGCCGATGCGCCCAATGGCATAGCCGAGCGCGGCGGCCGGAGAGCCGACATCGAACATCGTCAATAGCGCAATTTTCCGATGTCGCGCTAGCCAGGCGAACGCAGCAAAACCCGCGATTAGTCCGCCGAACCACGCGAGGCCATAGCGGCTGAAAAGCTCGCCCAACGGATCAGCGAAAAGTTGCCGAGGCGACTCAAATACGTGATAGAGCTTGGCGCCGATAATTCCGGCGAGGCAGGGAAGAGCGATAAAGGCTTCGGCGACTCCCGAATCTTTTGCGGCGATCCCGCGCCGCGCCAAATCCGCACGCAGCACGAAATACGCGCCGAGCATGGCGAGCGCGACCATCAGTCCGAATGTAGGCACCGCCAGTGGACCTAAATGAAGAAATGGAATCATCGTACGGGAATGCTTTAAGTTTGGTCCGGTTCGCGCGCTGTGTCAAACCCGCCGCAAGCAGGTGGCGAGCATTTCGCATTTTCCCGAAACGGAACGACGGCGGTCTGCGGAGGGTGACCCGCACCGTCCCTGGGGTTCGCGACGCGCTCTTATGCTTTTGGATCTGGCGACGCACTGAAAGTCCTTTCGGATTAAGCACGGCTGGAGTTTCGGCGAGCTTTTGGTCCACGGGCGATTCGGAAACCGGCAAAAAGCGCTCTTGCATAAAGCCATCGGCTTGGGTTGTTTTCGTCTACAGAAAAAAGCACTTGACACAAGATCATTCATATGGTAGATTCTTTTTCGTTATCGTCGAATTGTGCGTCGGCAAGCAGTTCCGTCCACTTTCTGATTCGCAAATCTCCTTTGGTTCCTGTTGTTTCGTGTCGTCCCCACCGTTTGAGCCGGCTTCGCGCCCTCTCTCATCGGCCGGCCGATATAGCTCCTCAATTTAAGCTTCGCACCTGACCTAATCAATCACGTCAACGTAGCGCCCGGATCGCCCTCGCACTCTAGCCGGAGCGCAGATTTCGGGAGAGATCCATGCCGAATTACAACTCACAAGTACCTCCGTATTCGATATTTCCGGGAGACGTGGCACTGGCATTCAATAGCGAATCGCCGTTCGCAGGGCAAGCCAGCCAGCAATTCGCGCTGCCAAGCTACACTGGATTCCCGGAGAACGGGCGCACGATTCGCTGGCAAACGATTTACGGCACGCCGCCGTCAGCGGTAAACGTGGCGCTGCAAACTGCCATGATCGATTCGGACTCGCAGTACGCGACGATCGACTCGTCCACGGCTACGGGTGGGGAAGCGCGGACGGTCACCGGCGTGCGCGCGAATTTCGTGCGCGCTAAGGTGACGTCGATTACCGGGGGGGCAGACGTGATCTTGCAGGTGCTCGGGTAAGATTCGCGGATCAGAGTGACCGAGAATGAAAACGGCCCCACTCTCCCGATGTTCCGGAAGAATGGGGCCGACTGTCGCCTGTCCGGGGCCCCAGCGCACTCTTTCAGGGCGCTGGGGTGGGTGGTCCCGGGTCGCGCCTAGAAGAGGAACTTCAATCCGAACTGAATCACGCGCGGCGTGACTGACGTCGATTGAATTACGCCGAAGGTGGCAGAAGTGAACGCGGTTGATGCCGGGTTACTGAACTGCGCGTGATTCCACATGTTGTAAAACTCCGCGCGGAACTGTAAGGTGCCCCACTCCGTCACCTTGGTGTTTTTCTGTAAGGATAGGTCCCAGTTCCACTGGCCCGGGCCGGTTACGATCCCAACCGGGGCGTTGCCCCAACCCGTGCCAGCAGCCTGATAATCGGCGGCACCTGATCCGCAAGTTGCAGTGGTGCTGCCGGCTGCATTATAGAAACCACCGATGCAGTAAGGCGAAGTAATTGGGATCGTGGCGAAACTGGTAAACGCGTTCTTATTGATCCATCCGGCGCCGCCCGGGACGAAGCTACTTTCCACGCGCGCCGTTGTGCTACCGGGCGTGGCGACTGCAAGACCCGATTTGCAAACGCCGTTCGAACCGCAGTCGACCGGACTTGCCAAGAGGGCCCGGCTCGTCGAACCGCCATAGATCGATCCGCCGCCACCGTCGGTCACCGTGAAAGGCTGGCCGTTCTGAATAGTCGTCACGCCCGAGACGGTCCATCCACCGAGTAGTTTGCCACTGAAACCTTGCGTGGATTTCCACGGGAGATCGTAACTATAGCTGACAATCAGCCGTTGCGTACGCTCGCCGGAGTAGGGCCCATACTGCTGCGCGTGATCGAGAGGGTTATTGCTGCCGGTCGTGCCAAAATCAGTTTGGCCGACGTCTAGCAACCCTGGTTCAGCACTGTTGACGTTGGTAAGATTTTTGCTCCACGTGTAGGCGGCCTGCAAGAGTATGCCATGCGAGAAATTGTGCCGAACCTGAGCCTGCAGGCTGTTGTACAAGCCGTCTCCGTTTGTGTTGGTAGTTGTCAGCGCACCCGCGGTATAGCCAAGGTAGCTCACGCGGGCAGGGATATTCTGCGTCGTGTTGATCGTAACGGGCTGGGGGTTCGCTGGGTCGTTGTAGGGGATGGGATTGCCGCCTGGGAAGTTGGGATTCTTGAACATAGAAATATCCTGTGCATTCGTCGGCGCATGGCAAGCCGGGGTGCCGAGGGCACTGCAGTCGACGAGATGGGAAGAGTTCGTGGGTGATCCCTGGCTCAGGATATGGATGCTGTGCGAGCCCACGTAGCCAACATCCACGACCCATCCATGTCCAACGTCATATTGAAGGTCCAAGTTATATGCCTGGGTGAGAGGGAGACGCTGCGACATCTGGTTGGAGTTGGCCGTGAACCCGAGGGCGGAATAATTCAGCGTGCCGAAGGCGTTGTAGCCGTTTAGGTTATACGAACCCGGACTTCCTTGAACACCTGGAGCGAAATACCGCTGGGTCCAGGTAAGCGGAATGCCTACAACGGCCTGGAAAGGTGAATGAAGCGTGTTTTCCAAGTTGCTGATCGACGTTCCGTTAATTGTACCGCCGTAAGGGGGTAGGTTTAGCAGATTGTCAACCAGATAGATGCTACCAGCCCGGTCGTAAAACCAGCCGTAGCCAGCCCGGACAACGAGCTTGTTTCCGAAAGGCTGCCAAGCGACTCCCAGGCGTGGCTGGAAGTCATGGAGCGGCGAGCCGGAAAATAGCGAATTGTTGCTATTTACCTTGACTCCCGTCGAGCCGCAAGAGTTCGTGAACCCCGCCGCCCGGTCATAGTTTTTCGGGACGACAAATCCTGCGAGTGTGCCGACTGGAAGAAGGGGACCGCCGGGGAACATTTGGCACGCCGTCGCAGGATCATTCAGAAAGAAAGATCCGGTGTTCACCAGTGCCAATTGGCTGGTCCATATGTTAGTGAACTGTCCAATCTTGTCGGACGGCCAACCGTCATATTCCCAGCGCAGACCGGCGTTGACGGTCAGCTTGCTATTCACTTTGATGTCGTCCTGGACGAACCAGTCGTACGCCGAGATACGGTTGTAATGAGTCAGCAATCCTCTCAAAGCAATTGGAGCGGCACCCCCCGCGCAGTTAGAGAAGCCGAGGAAGCCGCAACCCAGTGCTGGAAAGGGGGGTGGAGCGGTCGGCGGAAGACCAGTTTGCGGAGTGCCATCGATCGCAGGTCCGGAGCTGCTGGTTAGGAAGTCCGCGGTATTGTCGAAAAGCACCTCGCCCCTGGCGCTGGCGATAGTGCTGTTGTTGTACTGGTCGAATTCCCAGTCAAATCCCGCGCGCAGAGTGTGCATGCCGTGGTTCCAGGAAACCTGATCGCCGACTTGAAACTCGTTGTCGATGTTTGCACCGACGCCCGCGAAGTTCCCACCCTGGCTCCAACCTGACGATGGTGAATAAAGCCCCAGGACGTCAATACTCGGTACGATTCCCATGTACGCGATTGGCAGTTTTACATTCGCGGAGCAGTCTTGTCCGTTGTTGTTCAGGGGAATGATCGAGGCGTTATTCGGCAGATTGCAGGCCTTCAGAGGGTTCGGATCGGTGGCGTCCTCAAGGTTCCGCTGGAACGTGAAACGCGCCTCATTAATGAAATTGGGCGTGAGGATTGACTGCCATCGCAGGGTACCGAGGTAATTATCGTAGACAACATCCGCGGGCGAGCCTGGATTGCAGGTACCCCCGAAGAGGCAGTCGAAGCTCTGAATCTCAGGATCGGTCTGGTAGAAAAAGTTCTGATAGACAGTGTTTTTGGAGGAGAGATTATACTGCGAGTTGATCATGTACTGATTCTCGTTGGCGTGGGTGGGCAGGGAAATGGACGTCGTGCAGCCCGAGGAAGGCAAGCCCGGCCCGGGGCAATTCGCTGAAGACGCAAGCTGAGACGCAAGCGCGGAGGCGATCCAGTAGCCACCCTGATTGTAACCGCCCTTGGCAGGGCCCTTTGCCTGCAGCAGGGCGATGGCAGTATTGGTGATGTTCGATCCGTCGTTCGCGACCGTGACGCCATCGGCCCAGCCTGTATTGCAGTTTCCAGCTCCCGGGACTCCGAATCCGTTAGGAGAAGCGGGGCATGACGCAGTTCCCGGGCCGAATACGCTGCCCAGATAGGCCCTGTAGGCTGGAATGTTATCGCTGCAGCGGAGGTCTGCGCAGGCGCCGCTCGCCATGTCCGCGTAATCGTTCCAAGGCATTAATACGGCGGCGGGCTCATACCCGGAGGCGAATCCGTTGGTGGCAATTCCGTTGATCTGGCGGTAGCCCTGGTAGGAGCCAAAGAAGAGGATTTTCTGCTTTAAAACTGGCCCGCCCAGCGTGAATCCGAATGTGTTCTGTTTCAGGATCTGCGGAGTGTTCGTTAGTCCAGTCTTAAGCTCCGAGTGCTTGTAGAAAAAATCATTGGCATTGAAGAAGTTGTTGCGGTTGTACTCCCAAAGGTCGCCATGGAAGTTGTTGGAGCCGGTCTTGGTAATGACTTCCACGTTGGCACCGGAGTTACGCCCGTAACCGGCATCGTACTGCGACGTCTGCACCTTGAATTCCTGAATCGTATCTGGGTTGGGAATCGCGATGCCTGGCATGCTGCCCATCTGCGCGGCACCTCCGCTGGTGTACTGTGTGATGTTGGCGCCGTCCATGGAGTAGCTGTTGGAAATGCCTCCCTGGCCGTTGGCGCTCACGTTTTGGGTGCCATTGCCCATCGACGAGGCATTGGAGACGTTGGTGACGACGCCGGGCGAGAGATCGACTATTTGCGTATAGTTGCGCGTGACCAGCGGCAAGGCATTGATTTCTTGCCCACTGACGACCGTCCCATTCGTCGCATTCTGCGTCTGAATTGACTGCGTGTTCGCCTCGACGGTGACTTGCTGGGTCGAAGTTCCGATTTCGAGCTCGCGGTTCAAGGTGACAGTCTCGGTGACGTTAACCGCGATCGAAGGGACGTCGGTGGACCTGAATCCCGTGGCTTCGAAGTGAACGGAATAGTTTCCGGGCGGCAACAGAGAGATCTGATACGAACCCTTCGAATCGGTGGTAGTCGTGCGCGTCTGCCCAGTCGCCAGGTTGGTCACCTTGACTGTGGCGCCAGCAATCACGCCGCCGGACGGGTCTGTGACCGTTCCGGTGAGAGCGCCGGTGTTTGCTGTCTGCGCTAGTAGGTTCTGCGCGCCAATTGCGAATACCGTCGATGCGAGGAGTGCTATCAAAAGCAGGCGGATCAGTCTCATCTCATTCTCCCTTTAGGCCGCGCCCGCCCCGCGGTGCCTAAAAACTGCTGTAACAAAATTGTGTTCCAAGCACACTCGCGCGCTCTTTTCGACCGCACTTCCGCGCGAAAGAAAAACCTTATGTTGATCTTGAAGTGATGGACGCTTCCTCTAAAAGCGCCAAATTGAATCGGACACCGCACCCGTTCATGGGGGCACTAAATAGCATTCCCGTAAATATGTCCATTACTTAGTGGGACTAGCTGTTGTGCCGCGACGGTAAAGGTTTTTCGGGGCGGGAACGGGTCGGATTCGGGTTCCGTTCCTTACCCAAGCGAAACTTTTATCTCGCTGTTATACGCGGCCCACTTCAACCATGGCCACAGACAAACCCAAAACAAAACGAAGGCCGCGTCGGCGCAGGCGGTGGCCTCTGGATGAAGCACTCCGGCGCCAGGGAATGGACGAGGCCAAATTCGCCGAAGTGTTCGACGGTTTTTTCGAGCAGCTAAAAAGCGAGGCAGATGTACCAAAGCTGAAGTTGACACTCGACGGCTTGAAGGAGTGGCGCAGCGATCTAGAACCGAAGAGTTCCGCGACCTCTACGGACGACGATGGGCCCACGATCGTGCAGTTGGTTCATAACGTCGCGCGTCCAACCCGGACGGAGCCGGCAAGTGGCCGGACCGACTGAAACCCCGAGTCAGGCGAGAAATTGAACGAGACGTAGAAGACCTGACTCCAGAATCGGAGCGTGCATGGCGGCACACGTACAACCATGGTGACCGTCACATCCGGCTTCGAGCGATGGATAGGCGACTCGGGGACAAAAAGCGCCGATCGCGAGATCGTTTTACCGTACACGCCATTTCCGAAGCAGGAGGAATTTCACGCGTCAACGGCAAAATATCGACTCTTCGGCGGCGCAGCGGGACCGGGCAAGTCGAAAGCGCTTTTGATGGAGGCCATTCTCCAGGCCAATGAATATCCCGGCGCGAACACGTTGGTCCTCCGCCGCACGTTTCCGGAACTCGAGCAATCTTTGCTGCTCTATTTTCGCCGCGATGTGCCGCGCGAGCTGTATGCAAGCTTCAACGAATCAAAGCACGCGATTACCTGGCGCAACGGCTCGACCACGCGCTTCGGCTACTGCCAGAGCGAGAACGACGTTTATCAATACCAGGGTGCGGAGTTCGTCTTCATCGGGATCGACGAGCTGACGCTTTTCACCTTGCGCCAGTGGCAATTTCTCACCAGCCGCAACCGGTGCCCCATACCGGGCGCGTTTCCCTGCATGGCCGGGGCGACGAATCCCGGCAACATTGGGCACGCGTGGGTGAAGTCGCTATGGATCGACAGGCGGCCCGCGCCCGGGATGGAAAATCCGGCCGAATACGATTCCGCGGATTATAAATTTATTCCCGCGCGCGTCTCGGACAATCCAATTTACGCGGGCGATGAAAATTATCTGAAGACGCTGCGCGCGCTGCCCTCGCATCTGAAGCGTGCGTTTCTCGATGGCGACTGGGAAGTTTTCGCCGGGCAGTATTTCGACCACTTCGATTTCGCGCGACACGTGCTGCGCCCAGAAGAAATCGACTGGAAACCGTGGTGGCCGCGCTGGATTTCAATCGACTGGGGTTTCGAGCATCCGGCTGCGGCGTACTGGCATGCGCAGATTCCGCCGGCAAGGGCCGCGAGCGAAGTAACAAAAAATGACGCGGATGCGGAACGTCGAAACTTGGTCGCCACCTACCGCGAATTTGTGACGCGCCACACCGCGCCGCGCGAGTTAGCGCGCGAAATCATCGAGCGCTCGCAAATGAGTAGTACAGGTGAACGGCAGATCCCTCGTCGATCTGAAGGCGACCCCCGTCGGGATGGCAATCGGTACGGACGGAGCGATGCGCGCGAGAAAATTGACGCAATCTACCTCTCGCCAGATGCGTTTGCACGGCGCACCGACGAATCGTCGATCGCCGAGCAGATGGGCGATGTGTTCGCGAACGCCGGTTTTCCGCGTCCAATTCCCGCCGATGACGATCGCGTGGGTGGATGGATGCTGATGTACCAAATACTGGACGCGGGTGAGTGGCTGCTGACCGAAAATTGTATTGAGCTGATCCGCACGTTACCGAACCTGGTGCGCGATACGGCGCGCATCGAAGATGTGGAAAAAATGGATGGCGATGATCCCGCGGATGCCGCTCGCTACGGGTTGAAGTCGCGCTATGTGAATCGTCGCGCAGGGCAGGCCAGACCGCCGCTCGACGATCGGCTCGCAGCGCGTGTGCTCTCTCCCGATCCTACGATTCGCGCCATCCAGGCGCGCAAGGCTCAAATCGACGAAACTCACGGCGCGCGGCCCGTGGCGTTTTCGCGCCGATGGCACCCTGGTTGGCCCGGCTTGGGCGACCGCGGGCGCTAACGTCGTCCCGACTTGCATTTCCTTTCGGTGGCTTCGAACAAGGCGCTCCCCACGAAAATGATAAAACTTGGCGAAATTTGGCGGCGAGTTATGTCCAGGTGCTACAAGCGCGAAATGGAATTCGAACTGGCGCGGCTGCACTTAGAAGCCGGCCGGGCCGTCACGGAAATCGCACGGTTGCGCGACGAGAATCGCGCCCTACTGGATTCGATTTTAGGCATTGCCGGGATTCCACCGGTGTCCACGAGCTTCGCGGAAGTGCCCCGAAGTGAGCCCACGCACCAGTCCGGCCCCGAGGCGTCTGCTACTGCCAACCCAGCGGACAACACCCGGTCGCTGGGCACCCCGGGCAATTCGGGGCCGGTCTCACCTTCCTTTCGTTTCACTGGCGCAAAGGCGTCAGCAAATAACCTTGGCGCGGCGCGCGTGAACAATTTGTCACAGATTGCGCCGGTGCGGCGACGGTCGTGGCAGCAGATTAATCGGACGCTGGAGCTCGAAGCCGCGCGCAAGAAACCATCCGAGACCGAGACGTAAGGTTGCAGCCGTTCTGCTCGCAATTTTTCAGGAGGAAACATGCCCTTCATCAACGGTCGTTATTATTTGAATCCAGTCATGGGCGAAGCTCTGGAGGCGGCACGCGAAGCCGAAGCGGCGCTGGCGGTCCTGGATAATCGCGCGCGTCAAGATTCCGGCGAGACAGGCGGCGAAGCAAATGACGACTTCGGAGGCGTTCCCGGTTCACCATCCGATGCCGCGTCTGGAACGGGCGACGGTCCGATCCATCGCGTGGAAATCGAAGCGGCCGAGATGGTGCCTGCGAGTTCAGGGCGCGCGGCTCGCGGATACGTGGCGCGCGTTCATCGGCAAAATGCGTCTGGTTCCGTACGATCAGCAAGGAACTTTACCGACCGGAGAACTGCAAAGATTCCCGGAGGCGCGGAGACGCTCGTCTTCGCCGATCATCGCGACTTGGTGAGTTTTCTCCGCGACGAATTGGCAAAGGACGCGCACTCGCGAAGCTGAAAGGGAATCGCCGGTCACAACATCGGAGCGTTTCGCGCGGAGTCATTTCGCGGCAGAGGCGTCTAGTTTAGAATACGTCGCGGAGGCTTCGCGCTTGGGAAGCACGACGGGTCACCCGGCCGGCAGGTCGAGCAGGCGATCTTCTCATCGACGCAGGCGGCGATCCCGCTCGCGGTTTCGTTCGGCAGCTTTGCTTTACACGTTGGCAATCATTGCTCTGACGATGATCGCGATCGGCGTTGTGACGGCCTGGAAGGGCGCCGAATTGTTCCTGCATGGTTTCTCGAGTGGCCCGATGCCGGACAACGCGCCGTCCGGCGTGAATGCATCGCTTTCGACGCACGCTGCGCAGTGGCAGCGAGACACCCTGAGCAAATTCGACGATGCAGCGCGGCAGGCGAAATCCGGAGCTCCCATTGCCGCCGAGGTACAGGTGGACGAAGCGGCTGCCGAGATGGAAGACGCGCGCGTGAAATCGCGAACCGCTTCAAACGATTTTTTCAGCCACGCGTCCGCCGTGCTTGATCGCATTCTGAACGCGAAGGTAAGTTCTGAGACGTCAAGCGGCAGTGACGATGCCCAGAGCGCGGAGCAAGGATTGCCGCCAGACGCCGGCACCGGACGTCTTTTCGAGCATGTGACCCAGGCGCGCATCGAGCTTGCCGCGGTGCGCTCGGCACAGGAGCCGCTGCCGCCAGGCACCGAACTTGCTTCCGACGCCGAGACGCGCGCCGAAAGCACGGCCGCACAATCGGCTCCCGCGGGCGACTCCGCCAATGGCATCGCGTCGCCGTTGGACCTGCCGGCCGACTCGCCGTTAAATCTAAAGCTGAACCTTCCCGCAGAGCACATCGCCATACACGGCCCGCGCACGCTCGCCGCAAATGATTTGCTCGATCCTGCGGTGCTCGGCGGGAATTTCCTGGATGCAACGCTGTTACCAGACATGGCTGAAATTCTGCTACCACCGGAGACGCGCCAATTTTCTGACAACGTGCGCGTGGAAAATTTAACCATCGCCGGTGGCTCGCAAACGCTGGACGGAATCCATTGGCACAACGTGACGTTTATCGACGCGCGGCTGCGCTACGAAGATGGGCCGCTCGATCTGCAGAACGTCCGATTCGTGCGCTGCACGTTTGGCTTTCCGTCGGACGCTCGCGGAGCGCAGATCGCTAATGCCATCGCGCTGGGCCAGACCACGCTGAAAATTAAGTAAGCGCCGTGCATCTGCACAGACCAACAGAATCGTCGCCGAATCGTTTCGCTCCGCAGTAGAAATTCCCGCGTGGATTCATCCTCGTGCAACTCCTTTCAAGAGAGAAACGAATGCCTACGCAAAAGTTCACGCAGACGAGCGCACATTCACCTGCCGAATCGGACTCGCAGCCGCAAAGTGCGCGTCCTGCGGACCCAGCGATTGTGCCTGTGGAAGGGCCGCGCGCGGATCAGACAGGGAGCCTTCGCTCCGCTCAAGACGACACTGCTCCGGGCGCAGGCGCGCCTTATGGGCCCAACAACGAGCAGCTTCCTGAACGTTTGCAGGAAGCGTTGCGCAGGCTTGTTTTTCAATTCGGCAACGAATCAGAGCTTTCGCGACGCCAGGAAGTTCGGCGCATCAAGCAGGCGCATCAATTCTGGCGCGGCCTCCAATATCTCTGGTGGAACGAGCGCGATCAAAACTGGCATTTGCCCTTCGAGCAAAAGATTATGGACAACAGCTCGCTCGAAGATCTGCCGCGCTACGAATTCGTCACCAATATTTACCAGGCGTTCGGGCTGTCGCTGATCGCTGTCCTTTCGCAGGATGTGCCGCGCGTGCGTTTTTTACCCACGTCGGCGCAGGCGGAAGAGGACGTTGCGGCGGCGAAGGCTGCTACCGAAGTATCGTCCCTGGTGGAGCGCAACAATCGCATCGGCAATCTGCTGGTCGATGAAGCGTTCAATCTGTGGACCGACGGCAAGGCTGGTGCGTACGTGCGATTCGTTGTAGACGGTCAGCGCTTCGGGTTTCATCCCGAGACGGAAATTGGCATGCGCGAAGTACGCGTGGGCGGCGATGTGTACGTTTGCCCGGAATGCGGCGCGGAGACCACACAGGCGCAAGAAACCGTCGGTGGCCGTACCGAGGAGCCGAAGCAAGCTTCCGCTTCAGACAGCGGGAGCGATCTCCCGCACTCCACAACAGCTGTGGCGTGTCCGGAATGCGGGGCGCTGCTTACCGAGGGGGATTTCGTCGCAGCGGAAACGATCACTGTGCCCGCGGCACAGACGCGCTTGCGTGTGCCAAACGGGCAAGAGGTGATTACCGTTGTTGGCGCGCTAGAGCTGAAAACTCCGCCATGGGCCAACGATATGGCCGAGTATCCATACCTGCAATGGAACATGGAAGTGCATTTGGCGCGGTTGCGTGCGGCGTATCCTCATGCGGCCGATAAGATCGGGTCACCGGTTGCCGCCGGCATGCAGGAATACGAACGCCTGGCACGGCTGGCGCAGTCGCAAGGCGGCCCGCTAACCGAAGGCGGCGATTTCAATATCAACTTGATCACATTCCAACGCACGTGGCTGCGTCCCTGGTCATTTTTCGCGCTGGACGACAAAGCCCTGCGCGATGAGCTGCTGCAACTTTTCCCCGATGGCGCGTATGTGGCTTTTGCGGGCGACGTCTACTGCGAATCGCGCAACGAAAATATGGACGATCACTGGCGCGTGATGCACGCGCTGCCGGGCGATGGATCGAGCGGGCGCCCCGCGCTGGGCGATTCGCTGATCAGCGTCCAGGAGCGCTTCAACACGCTCTCGAACTTGCAGATCGAAACGTACGAGTACGGAATCCCGCCGATTTACGCTGATAGCGAAGTGCTGGATTTTGATGCGCTGCAGAGCCAGACGGCCGAGCCCGGCGCACACTATCCCGCGCGCGCAAAACCGGGGCAATCGCTCGCATCCGGGTTTTTCCAGCCGGAAGCGGCTAGCGTCCCACCCGATCTTGCCGAACACGCCGCGAATTTGATGGGCCCTGTGGCTCAGTTTTTAACCGGCGCCTTCCCGGCGCTCTTCGGCGGTTCGATGGCGAATACTGACACCGCCGCGGGCTATTCCATGGCGCGCGATCAGGCTATGGGGCGCATAGGGCTCGTCTGGCGGCGCATGAAATTCTTCCACGCGGACGTGATGCTGCTGGCGGTCGATTGCTTCCGCAGAAACCGTCCGAACGATGTGGAGGTGACGCTGCTGGGCGCTGGCGCGGCATTCGAATCGAAATGGATCCGGCTGACCGATCTGAAAGGTAATCTTTTCAGCTATCCGGAAACCGACGAACAGTATCCGACGCTCTGGGCGCAGCAGCGCGCCGTGATGCTGCAACTGATGGGTAGTCCCGATCCGCAAATTCAGGCAATGCTATCGAATCCGGAAAACCTTGCGCTGGTGAAGCGGTTGATTGGCCTAGAAGAGTTGGTGATTCCGGACGAAGAATCGCGCACTAAGCAGTATCGCGAGATCGCCCAGCTGGTCGGCGAAGCGCCGATTGTCAGGAGCGATGACGCAAGCGGCGTGGAACTAACGCTGCCCAGCATCATGCCGGATGAATTCGCGGACAATCACGCCGTGGAACTCGAAGCGTGCATGCGCTGGTTTTCGTCCGATGCTGGACAGGTGGCGAAGATCGAAGCACCGGCGGGCTATGCAAACGTGCGAGCCCACGCCATGTTCCACCGCGAATATTTGCTGAAGCAGCAGCGCCAAGCCGCGCAAGCGCAGCAAGCGACAGTCGCACAGTCCGCGACCCGACCGAACTCGCAGTAACGCCTTCGCTCGCTCGTTTCAGCCAATACGAGGCAGTTGCTGCGTCATGCAATGAATGGTGCCGAGGCCGAGGACGAGATCACGGCAATAGATCGGGACGATTTCGCGGGCAGGGAAGAGCGCGGCGAGAGTATCGAGCGCAACGCGATCAGCAGGATCGTTGAAAGTGGGCACCAGCACGATTTTGTTGGCGATGTAAAAATTTGCGTAGCTGGCCGGCAGGCGCTGGCCATCGAACCAGACCGGCTCGGGCATCGGTAGCGTTTCCACGTGCAGTTGGCGCCCGTCCTGATCGCGCATGCCGCGCAGCAGCGCCAGATTCTCCTGCAGCGGAGCGCAATTCTGCTCGGCGGGATCGTCTTCCACTACGGTCACCACGGTCGTGGGATCCACGAAGCGCGCCAGATCGTCCACGTGGCCGTGGGTGTCGTCTCCGGCGATGCCGTTGCGCAACCACAGCACGTTGGTCACGCCCAGATAGCGACGAAACATTTCTTCGTAATCAGCTTTAGCGAATCCGGGGTTGCGCTGCTGCACCGTGCTGAGCAGGCATTCCTCGGTAGTCAGTAGCGAGCCGCGACCGTTCACGTCAATCGAGCCGCCCTCCAGCACCACGCGGCGGCCCTCTTGTTCCGGCAGATCCACATGATGCTTCAGCAGGCGATTCGTTCGTTCAACCACGCGCGCGTCTTTCTTGTGATCACTATATTTCGCCCAGCCGTTGAACGCGAAATTCAGGAGCGTGCGACCGCCTAAACTATTCGTCACCGCAACTGGCCCCGAATCGCGCATCCATCCGCGGTCGGTAGGTATCCGCAGAAATCGGACCGACTCCAAATCGGCGCCGGATTTGCGCAGAATCTTTTTCGCTTCGTTCTCAGCAGCGGCGTGCTCGACGATCAGCAGCACGCGCTCCACGCGGGCCAAGTGCCGTACGATTTCCGCGAAAGCCCACGGAATCGGCGCGAATTTTCCGGGCCAGTCTGTGCGTTCATGGGGCCAACCGAGCCAGGTGGCCTCGTGAGGTTCCCACTCCGCCGGCATGAGAAAGTTTGCGGCGCGGGACTCGGCGCTTGGCGCTTTTGGCTTCATCGCCATAGCGAGATGTTAGCCCAAAAAACGAAAGCAGATCCCTCGTCGGGCCGAAAAGCGGCCCTCGCTCGGGATGACAACCCTGATCGGATTGTCATTTGCTGGAGTGGTCGAGCCAGCGATTGAGGATGGGCTGGTAG
This sequence comes from Candidatus Acidiferrales bacterium, assembly GCA_050747045.1. Classification (GTDB taxonomy): domain Bacteria; phylum Acidobacteriota; class Terriglobia; order Acidiferrales; family UBA7541; genus Palsa-295. The sequence continues at coordinate 25,694 of JBOGNC010000016.1, forward strand.
GCATCGATGCGGCGGTCGCGCAGGAACGGCCAATTGCGGCGCGTATCTTCGCTTTTCGCCGGGTCGCATTCTGCGATCAAAATTTGCTCTTTGCTGGTCGAGGCTTCGGCGATCACCCGTCCGAACGGATCGGCCACAAACGAGCCGCCCCAAAATTCGATTCCAGTGTCCCCGGCCGCGGGATTGCCTTCGAACCCCACACGGTTCGCGACGGCAACAAATACGCCGTTGGCGATGGCGTGTCCGCGCTGAATAGTTTTCCATGCGTCTAGTTGCGACGCGCCAAATTCTTCTTTCTCCGCCGGATGCCAGCCGATGCTGGTGGGATAAAAAATCGCCTGGGCACCGGCCAGCGAAATCAGCCGCGCGCCCTCCGGATACCATTGGTCCCAACAGATCTGCACTCCAATGCGCCCATAGCGCGTGTCGAACGTGGGAAAGCCCAGGTCGCCGGGCGTGAAATAAAATTTTTCGTAGTAGAGCGGATCGTCTGGGATGTGCATCTTGCGATATTTGCCGAGGAATGATCCGTCGGCGTCGATCACCGCGCAGGAGTTGTGATACAGGCCGGCGGCGCGGCGTTCAAATATCGAGGCGACGATGGCGACTTTGTTTTCGCGAGCCGCTTTCGCCAGCGCTTCGGTGGTGGGGCCGGGGATTGATTCGGCAAGGTTGAAAAGCGAAGCGTCTTCAGAACGGCAGAAATATTCGCCCAGAAACAGCTCATGCATGCAGACAATCTGCGCGCCTTGTCGCGCGGCTTCGCGAATATTATCGATGGCGCGGGAAAGATTTTCGGCGGCGTTGCGGCTCGAACACATCTGCAGCAGGCCGAGCACGAACTTGTCGCTCACTTTGTTCGCCATGGCGACATCGTACCACGGGCGATCCTGATCCTAGAAAGTCGCCTCATCGGCCGAAGGGCCGTACAGCGCCGGCACGGCGACATCGAGCAGGCGCAAGTAAACGGTCAACTGTGCGCGGTGATGAATGACGTGGTTGAAGCACATGTTGCGCAATGCGTGATAGCGCGGCAATGCGAAAATCGTTTGGCCGTTGTTGGTCAACGTCCAATTCTGATCGAGCTGCTCGTCCTTAAGCTCAGACAGTGCCTTGCGCGTGTCTTCGGCAGCGCGGTCGAACGTATCGATCAGCATCGCGTGTGATTCGACGCGCGGAAACTTCGCGCCCGCGATGTTCAGCGAAGGCGTGCGGAGAATTGCCGTGCCGAAGCCCGGCAGCGTGGCGATATGCCCGGCCAACCAGCCGAGCGTACCGGATTTGTTGTGCGGCTTCCAATCCCATTTTTCGGCCGGAACGCGTTCGAGCGTTTTTCGCGTGTTGGTCATTTCGCGGTCGAATTCTTCGATCAGGAACTGTTTGAGCGGCATGAGGTTCTCCCGGCACGAGCGATTCTCGTGAGGCAGGACTAAGTCTGCGCGTGTCACTTTTGGGCTGCAAGGGAAAAATCGGGTAGGGAAGGCGCGCGGGAGATATGCGAACTCCATACCGCGCGAACAATTCAACGAATTTTAGCGACGAGAACCTTGGCGACCTAGATCGCGCGCTCGACGCCGCTCGAATATTTCGTCCCGCCGTAGGAGTTACTCATCGCAGGAGGCGGCGCGACCAGGCGCACCACGTGCTGCAGCCGCTCCGGCTTAAATGGCTTGGCCATGCAAACGACGGCGCCCAATTCGTGGCTCGCCGTATAATCGGCGGGCTGCGCGGAGCGCGTTATCAAAATCACCGGTACTCGCCGCAAGCGGTCGTTGCGCTTGATGATCAGGCAGAGATCGTGGCCGGACATGTCTTCGGATTCCACTTCGGCGATGAACACGGCTGGGACGGTTGTTTTGAGCACGTCGAGCGCATCCTGCGCCGTGGCTACGGTAATGACGGCGTAGCCATCTTGCTGCAGCATGTTGCGTAAGCTCTCCGCGCTGCGCGCGTCGGGTTCAACTGCCAGCACCACCGATTGCTGGCGTTCCTGGGCGTGCCCGGATGTGTGAGATTCAGCGGACGCAGGATCGAATGCCGCGCTGGACTTTCGTTCACTGCGCGCTTCGGCGCGGGCGGAAATAAACTGAATGCCGATTGAAAATTTTCCTCCGGGCACTTGCGTGACGCGAACCACTTCCGCCGGCTGCGCCTGATTGAGCGCGGACGTCGCGCTGGAATAGGGGAATATGACGCTTAGTTGCTGGCCCTTCCAATAAACGGCGCGGCTGGCGGCGATCTGCAGGCCATCGCGCGACACATCCACGGTGGTGCAAACTTCCTCGAACGGCTCGGGCGAATTCACGGCGCGCACGTGCACCTGAGCGGAAATTTTGGCGCGTCTGCGGCGGCGGCGTTCAACGGCTGCGCGCGATTCTTGCGCTGCGGAAGATTCTGATTTCGGCTTGCTGTCTGCGGCTACTGCTGTGGTGGTGTCCATGCTACGTTCCTCAGAGACTCGTCCGTCAGAAAGTGCTGCGGCTTTTGCTGTTCCGGTCTGGGAGCCGGTGCCATTGCCCGCGTGACATATCTTGGCAGGTGTAGCGCACATGCGGAATAGTACGGGAGTACCGTTTTGCTACGAGCGAGTACTAGCGAAACCGTGTACAACGTTAAGCCTAGCTTTCTTAGTGGATTACCAGCATTCGGCCATGCATGGGAGGATCGCAAATGACGGCTGTAAAGGCTTCGCGGGAAGCGCCGCAAGGAGCGGACAGTTCGGCAAAGGTAGCCGCCGCGGCTGAATCTACTGTACGCGAAAATCGTGCCCGCGCGCAGGGTGCTGCTACAAGACTGCATCGCTACGCGAGCGATGACGAAATCTTGGGCATAGAGTCCGCAGCAACTCCCGCGCACGCGAGTGCCGCCTCGATCAAGTCTGATATTGACTATAGCGACGGCTTGGCGAGCGCAGAGTCGGCCCCGAACGGCGCGAGCGTAGCTGACAACAATTCCGCTGGGCCAGCGGACTCGGCGCAAGGCACACAAACAGATCCACAGATAGAGGCGGCGATTGACGCTCACCCAGAGCTACGACAGGCCTGGCAAGACGCGCAATCCTACCGCGAGGCGTTCGCCACACCGCAAGAAGCGCGCGCAGCCACGGCGCTATTGGGCGACCTCAACCGCATGGACGCGCTGTTTTTTTCGCATCGCCCCGAAGACCACGCTGAGCTCGCAAAAGCCGTTGCTAGCCTAGATCCCGCCGCGTTCGCGTCGCTCGCGCTGGCCATGACCAACTTGGCGGCTGCTCCTCACCAGCCTGCCGCATCGGCTCCCGCCAACCCTCAGCCGCAAGCACCCACTCAAGCGCAAGCCCGCGACCCGTTGACGGATCGCACGACCACGGCAAGTCCCACACCGCCGCAGGTCGAGTTTTTGCATGCCGCGAACGCCGCCGCAGTGCAGGGCGTACTCGACTCGATCGAGACGCAAGTGGATCGATTGCTGCCCGAAGGAGTTTCGAAAACAGCACGCAATCGCATGGTTGGCGAAATCTACCGCGAACTCGACGCAAGCCTGGGCTCCAATCGCCAGCTCGGACAGCAAATGCGCGATGCGTTTCGCTCCGGCAATCTCGACGCGCAGCATCAACGCGCCGTCGTGTCCCTGATCACCGGGCGGGCGCGCCAGGCGCTTCCAGGAATTGCTAAACGAGTGCTGAATGAATGGACGTCCACGGTGGTAGCCGCGAATCAGGATCGCTTGGCGCGGCAACGCGCCGCCGCGCATCGCGTCGATATCGCCGGCTCAGGACGCGGCGCCGATGGCGGCCGCCGTTCGCTCGGCCCGCGCGACATCGACTACAACCGCTTGTCCGACTCGGACATTTTGAATTTGTAATGCCGTGCGATCAGTTGAGTCGACAGCTAAAGCGATGTTCGGCCGGTTGCAGTCTTGTACGTGTAAATGGTTCGCGCCAGCGACTGCGCGAAACTCGTCACGTCCGCCTGCGTGATCGACGCCGGAAGCTTTAAAAGCCCGCTACTCGCCAGGTTGCCAACCATCGTCGCCAGATTTGAATTTACGTGAGTCCAGTTCACCACACCGCCGGATGTGGACGTTACTACGTAAGAGTCGATCAGCCGCAGTAGCGTCCCCGGCGAAAGCAATACGCCGTCGCCCGCGTTCATCGAGTTCACCAGGTCCATCGAAAACCATTGCATATCTTGCTGGTTCGTTTGCGGCGGCAGAGTGGCGATGCCACTGGCGATTTCGGCGGCTACGATGGAATTGACGGCGGTCGTTTGCGCGGCCTGGTCCGCCGAACCGTCGGCGTCCTCCGGAGGCATGGCGTCTGCCACCGCACAGCTCAGGCCGAAGATCACTAGGTTCGTGTCTGGCGCTTGGATGATATTGGAGACGGCCACCGTGTAGGCCTTGTACTGCGACATCGTCATGCCGTAGTGCACTGCCAGCAGCTTGGTGCTGACGGCATTGCTGGCGAAACATTCCACCGCCGCATTCTGGCTTGATGTGCACGACCGCTGCGCGCGAGCGGGATAAGCGAGTAAGGTCATCGGAACGAACAGGCACACTCCTGCGAAGATCCACTTATTGAGACCCATTTGACGCTCCCTCGATATTAAAAGTTTGGGCGCGTTCCGGGGTGGGTTGAGGAGCGCGTGCTGGCCTACGGCGTTTCCAGCGCGCGCATAATGTTCCTACCGCGGCGATGCATTCAACTGTACGCAGGGCCAGTTTTGGGCCGGGTCCCCGGACCTGTACTTTTTCCGCGTCGTGTGGCCCGCGGTACAGGCGCACGAACACGAAGACGCCTGCGCCCAGTGCGCGTGTGGGGCCTGCGTGTACTTGCCGGAAATTCGTAACCCATAGTCCCGCACGCCGCCAAAAGCTTCGTAACCGGATCCCCGCACGAGCCATGAGCCAGCGCGGCCAATATGCCTGGTTCGCGCAGTCGAGCATCTGCCACGCCACCCACCATCGGCTGATCTCGCCAAGTTCTCGAAGAAGCTGCGTCACGTTTATAAAGTACGCAGCAGGCAGATTTCTTTACCGCTCCGTCCGTGAAGGACACCTCAGCTAGACCAATTCTCGGCGATGTTCGGCATGAGCCGGATCGTCCCGCCAAGGAGAACCAAACAACATGGCACAGATGCAAAATGCGCAATCCGTTGCGCTACAACTCGAAAAGGTCCGCGACAAGCTGCCCCTGCTTTACGAACGGGACGACATGCTGCTGACCATGATTCAACAGCGGGGCGACGTGGAGCGCGTCAGCTCGCGCAACATGCGCCTGCCGCTGCAAATTCGTCCCGGAGGCAAGGCCGGGCTCGCCAATATGGATGGCGGCGACCTGGGCCGCGGCTCGGGAACCACCTACGACGTGGCGCAAGTGACGCCGGTATTTTTCCGCCACGCTGTGGAAGTCACGAAGCTCGTCGAGTACGCGTCCAACGCTCCCGAGAAAGCGATC
>JBOGNC010000017.1:0-30726 GCA_050747045.1 Candidatus Acidiferrales bacterium
CGCAGGGAATGGAGCCCTCTTTTCTGGCCATTCGCAACGCGAAAACACAGCACGTCGTGGTCGAGCCTGCCAACATCCGCGACGGCAACGCGGGCGGCGAAAGCTTGCTGGTGATCCGCGTTCGCGGACGACAACACGTGGTTAGCGCGCTCAAAATCGGCGAACTCGGCGAAACCTATGTGTACGAGCGCATACCTGCGCGCGAACGCGAACTGGAAGAAGCGCATCGCACGCAGACGATCCCGGTGCTGATGGCCAAGAAGTAGGAAACGTCGGCGCGGTAAAGTGAACGAACGGGGCCAGCCGCCCGAGCAGAGGCGGCTGGCCTCATTTTTTGCGGCGTAACCGAAATCCGAGAAGCTCCCTCAGTGCAAGCGGGAAGGCAATGAAGGCGATGTCGGAGGGGAAGAGAATCCACTGCTCGCCATCGATCGCGTACGTGATCGGATTGGTTGTGCAATCGGTTCCGCCGCCGCAAGTTTCCCAGAGCGGCTTGCTGGTTTCAGCGTCGAGGGCGAAGAAATTGCCGTCATTGCTGACAGAGAAAACGAGCGCGCCTGCGGTGGCAAGCGTGCCGGCTTCAGCGGGCGCGAGGAACCACGGATGGCTTTTTTCACGGAGGTTTTGACAGGCGAGGCCGTGTGTGTTCAGATGGCGCCGGAGAATCGACTTGCGGAAATATCGCCTGGCATTACTCATCGCAGCAGCTTTTGTACTCTTTGCAATCGTGGTTCCGCTTTTCTCGTCCGGCGTGGGATTGCTGGTCGATTGGATGTGGTTTAGTCACACCGGTTATGGCGAGCTATTCAGCAAGGTTTTGGGGACGCAGATTGCCCTGGGAGTTATCGGCGGGGTCGTGTTCCTGCTGCTCACGGGACTGAACCTGTGGGCGGCGCGCGGGGTAGCACACCGGTCGGGCTATCTGACGGTGGCCGGGACGATCAACATTCCCTCCGCCGAGAAGCTTCCGGGCCTATTTCGCCGACTGATCGGCCTCGCTCTGGTATTCCTAGCCTGGCTCGTTGGCACATGGTCGGCGGGGCACTGGAACGAATATCTCTTTGCGACGCACGGGGTGCACATCAGGCAAACCGACCCGATCCTTGGGATGAGCCTGAGTTTCTATCTGTTCCGCCTACCGATTATTTTCTTTCTGTACCACATCGCGCTGATTATTGTGGCAGCCAGCCTAGTGACGGCGGCGGCGTGGTATTTCGTCGAAGGCGGCGTGTGGGTTACCCCGACTGGAATCGGGGTGGGACGTAACGCACGGCGCCACCTGATGGTTTTGGGAGGGTTTCTCTTCCTGCTGTTCGCCTGGCGCGCGCGGCTGGGCATGTACGACCTGGTGTACGCGCCAACGGGCCTGGTGTACGGCGCGGGATACACGGACATCCACGTATCCTGGCCGGTTCTTTGGATCCAGCTGGTGCTGTGCGTAATTACAGCGATTGCCTTTTTCGCGGGAGCGCAGAAGGGCCACATACGGCCCGCGGCGTTTTCCATGGGTGCGGTGATCGGCGTGGCCATTCTGGGCGGATGGATCGTGCCGGCGGTGGTGCAGTCGTACGTGGTGGCGCCCAGCGAGCTGGAAAGAGAGCAGCCATATATCGCGCGGAACATCGAGTTCACACGCCAAGCGTACGGGCTCGATAGGTTTGACGAACGCGATTTTCCCGCAATCCAGGATCTGACGCAGTCGTCCGTGGAGCAGAATACCGCGACGATGAAGAATCTGCGCTTGTGGGATTCCGGGCCGCAGCTCACCACGTTTCAACAGCTTCAGGAGATCCGCACCTACTACGATTTCGCGAACGTGTACTACGACCGCTACAACATCGATTCCGAGTTGCGCGAAGTGTCTCTTTCGGCGCGGGAGCTTTCCGCGCAGAGCTTGCCTGATCCCAACTGGGTGAACCAGCATTTGATCTATACGCACGGATATGGGCTATGCCTTGGCCCGGTGAACGAGTCCACGCCGGACGGCTTGCCCGTGCTGTTCATCAAGGATATTCCTCCGGCGTCGTCGATTTCCGTGAAGGTTACGCGCCCGGAAATTTACTACGGGCAACTTTCCAACAATTATTGTCTGGTGCGAACCAAGGCCAAAGAGTTCGATTATCCATCCGGCGAAGACAACGTATACAGCGTGTATAAGGGCTCGGGCGGAGTGCCAATGGGGGGCTTTTGGAAGCGCCTGCTGTTTGCGCTGCGCTTCGGCGAAACAAACATATTGTTTTCCAGCTATCTGCAACCGGGAAGCCGCATCATGATGTATCGGCGGGTTCTGCAACGCGTGGAAACACTGGCTCCCTTTTTGTCGTACGACAGCCATCCTTACCTGGTGATTGCCGACGATGGATCGTTGCAATGGATGGTGGACGCTTACACGACATCTGGCGACTATCCTTACTCTGAGCCCACCGACGGCGTTGGCAACTACATCCGCAACTCCGTCAAGATCACCATCAACGCCTACAACGGACAGGTGAAGTTTTACGTCAGCGATCCTTCCGATCCATTGATCCAGACCTACCAACGCATCTTCCCGGGCGTTTTTCAACCGCTCTCGGACATGCCGGCTGGCCTGCGCGCGCACATCCGCTATCCCCAGGATTTTTTCGCGATTCAAGCGTCCAAATACGCCGTCTATCACATGACGGATCCCAGCGTGTTCTACAGCAAGGAAGACTTGTGGCGCGTCTCCGGGCGCACCGTAAACGGATCGTCCACACCGATGAGCCCGTATTACGCGGTGATGAAATTGCCCGAGGTGGGGAAAACGGAAGAGTTTATTCTGATGGTTCCCTTCTCGCCGGCGCGGAAGAACAACATGATCGCCTGGATGGCGGCGCGCTGCGACGGAAACGACTACGGCAAAGTTCTGGTTTTCACGTTCCCCAAGGAAAAGCTGATTTACGGCCCCGAACAGATTCAATCGCGGGTGAACCAAAGCCCCGCTATCTCGCAACAACTCACGCTGTGGGATCAGGGCGGATCCAAGGTGATTCGCGGCACGCTGCTGGTGGTACCGGTGCAGAACGCCGTGATGTACGTGGAACCTCTTTACCTTGCCGCTGAGGGTGGCTCTTCTATACCCGAATTGAAGCGCGTGATTGTGGCCTATTCAGACCACGCTGTGATGGAGCCGTCGCTGGCGGACGCATTGAACGTGATTTTTGGCGGGCAATCAGGCGCGTCTACTGAAACGGCGGGCACCGCGTCAACGAGTGGGCCAACAGCCGCTTCACCGCCCGGAAAAGCCATTCCCGAATCGCTGAAAAACATGATCCAGCAGGCCAACCAGCATTACGAAAAGGCTCAGCAGGACCTGCGTCAAGGCGACTGGAGCGGCTACGGCCAGGAAATTCAAAAGGTCGGGCAAATCCTCGAACAGATGCCCGCGAAACACTAGTCCGCATAAACCGCGCCGCGCACCGCGTCTATAATCTGTCCCCGGAAGGGGGCGAACTAGGCGCATGACCAAAGATTTAAACGTAGCGCTGCGGCCTTTCGCGCCTTTCGCGTCCCGGTGATCTCTACCGGGAAGCGCGGCACTCCTCAAACTGGTTACCTCACGACCGCCGCCGCGACCTTTCCGAGTCGGCGCGCCCGTGCGTCCCCATCCTCGGCCGCGGCGTCACCATCTTCGCTTACGCCAACAATCACTATGCCGGACACAGCCCCGCCACCGTCGCCCAATTCCTTGGAATCTGAAAAAAAGCTCTAGCCGCCATCACTTCGCGGCCGCTCCGTAACTTCCAGATTATTGGCCATTTACATTCCGCAGCTGCGGCTTTAGAATGGGCGGTCCTTGAGCATGCGCCTGAGCAAAACTCCGGCAGACATATGGCCGTCGATCCCTCGCTGCAAAAGAATCTTAACGGCGAAGTGCACGAATGGTATCGTACAATTCTCGGTTATCCTGACCACCTCGTAAAAGAACTACTGAAACGATTCAAAGTGCAGTCCGGCCAGCTCGTGCTCGACCCGTTTTGCGGCGCGGGCACAACGCTCGTCGAATGCATGAAAGTGGGCGTTCACTCCATCGGTATTGACGCAAACCCGTCGAGCTGTTTTTCGGCTCGTGTCAAGACTAATTGGCAGATCGACCCTGAACGCCTTATTGAATTAGTGGAAGTGATCGAGCGTAAGCTTGGAAAATACATCAACAGAGCGATTGCCCACAAATCGGACCCAACATATGAATATTTAGATCAAAGCGGAATGCTTAAAAGGAAATGGATCAGCCAGAAGCCGCTGCGGAAAACGATCGCGCTCAAGAACTGCATCGATGACCTCGCCACAACCCGGCCATACCGTGACGCGCTGAAGCTCGCGCTCATCGCCGAAGTGACGCACGGAGCATCGAACGTCAAATTTGGTCCGGAACTTTATTGCGGGCCCGTAAAGAGAGACGCCAAGGTCTTCACGAATTTTAAGTCAAAGATCGCTAAAATGGCTGCGGACCTGCGCGTAGTCAAAGCCATTAACTTCGGCGTTGCCACAGTGGCGCTCGGAGACTCCCGAAAGCGCCAAACCTTCGCGAACCTCTGCAAGCCGGGCAGCATCCCGTTTCTAATTTGCTCGCCGCCATACCCCACGGAACACGACTACACCCGGAATTCGCGCCTGGAGCTCGCGTACTTAGAGGAGGTTGTTGACCTCAAGTCGCTTCGCGCGATAAAGAAAACGATGGTTCGTTCACATACGAAAGGCATCTATCGCCGTGACCGCGACGAAAGGCTTGTGGATGGAAACGACTTGATCACCGACCTGGTTTCCCAAATCGAACCAAAGATACTTGGCAAAACTCACGGATTTGCAAAGCTGTACCCGAAAGTCGTGCGAGAGTATTTCGGCGGAATGAAAAGACACCTCCAGAGCGTCAAGCCATTCCTGTCTGCGGGCGCTTTATGCGCCTATGTGGTGGGGGACCAGTCCTCTTACCTTCAAGTACACATACCTACGGCGAAGATCCTATCGCAAATCGCAGATGAGATAGGATACGAGACCATGGAAATCCAACACTGGCGAAGCCGATGGTCTACAACCACCTCAAGGGAGGTTCACGAAAACATCTTGATCCTGCGACCTAGACAGTAAAACATGCCAAAAATCAAGGTACACGAAAAAGCATTGGCGCATCTAAGCCGCGGTCTATATCGAAGCCCAGCCAGCGCACTGCGCGAACTGGTAAGCAACGCGTGGGACGCGAACGCAACTGCCGTAAGGATCACGACAAACTACCCCAAGTTCTTCCAGATCGCGATCGAAGACAACGGGGTGGGGTTCACGCGCGAAGAACTTAAAGGAATAATGGAGGGCGGAATCGGCAACAGCCAAAAGCGCCCCCAAACCACGCCCGCAATTCACGGCCGCCCTGTCATAGGTCGACTCGGTATAGGGCTTCTTGGCATCGCGCAAATTTGCCTCGGGTTCAGAATACTATCCCGACCCAAAAATTCTGAGGGATTCGCCGCACGGATCCGATTATACGATCTCCTCAAAGAGCGACTCGACCGAAACGACCCCGATGTAACCACAGACTCCGGGGGTACCAAAGAAATTGAAGTCGGCACCTATGAAATAGAGAAGGACTTTGACCCAGAGAGCATACGATTCGGCACCACAATTCTTGCCGACGACCTCCACCCGACGTTCGTACAGGCCTTTCAAGAGTCTGTAAATTTTCCCGAATTTGTCCCGCCCCCGAAAGAATGGGCGACGGCGCTAAAAATAGCCTCCCGCGTGCGGTCCCTGCAAGAGCTGGGGGACTATTGGAGGCTCATCTGGGAACTCTCGGCCAGCTGCCCCGTTCCATACGTGAACGAGCGAGCCGTACCAAGAAAGCTTATTGAGGACGATCAAAAACGGCTGACCCATTACGACTTCAAAGTGATCATCGACGGACTGGAGCTCCGCAAGCCGGTGGACCTTCACCGCAATCCTGGAGGGTACACCACATTCCAGATTCAACCGCAGCACGTGAAGGTCTACGACAGAGACCTCAAGTTCCACGGCTACATCGCGGTACAGGAAGGTCTCCAACTGAAACCGGACGAGCTAAGAGGCATCTTGCTTCGCATCAAGAACGTCGCGATAGGCTACTACGATCCTTCGCTTCTTGATTATCGTATCAATCAAGGGCCACGCAGCCGCTGGTTAACCGGCGAAATCATCGTTGACGAAGGCCTGGAGAACGCGCTCAACATCGATCGCGACAGCTTTAATCGCTTTCACCCCGAGTTTCGTGCGGTCCAAACATACGTTCACAAAGTCCTAAGCACCGAAATATTTCCGGAAGTGTACCGGAAGATTGAAACGCGTTCGGAAAGCCGCGACGAAATAAAAAGCAATACTCGCATCAAAAATCTCCGCGAAACCATATCGGAAGTGTGCGACGTCCGAACGACACTGCGAACGCAGCCGACATCGAAATCTGAGAACATTGCCGTCGCGACGGTAGAAGAAAGCGCCGAAGCACTGAAATTGACGATACCCAATCCTGAGTCCCTCAAGACGAAGAAAACCTATCGCCAACTAGCAGCTTCCGTCCTCGGCATCTACGAAATTGCTCTGCGCGGGAAATCTAGCGAAGCGCGGAGACGAACCTTCGCCGAGCTGTTATTAAAGCTGCTCGCGAGGTGGTGATAGGTGGGGGTATTCAAATTTGAGGATGACCTACTGAAACACTTCGTGCGGACCGAGGGCTGGCTCCCACGTTGCCAGCGCCGACTCAAGCTCGTTCGCGCGAATTCATCAAGGCGAGTAGGACCAAGAAGGCTCAGATACTTCACCTTTTGCGCCGTGGGCGCGATCGATGTCCTAATGCTCGATGTCGCTAAGGTTATACGTCGCTCCAATAACAAGGAATTCGATACAGTTGTGTTTTTCGATCGGAGCGGGGTAGACGTCCTCGAAACTCAAAAGGGCATTCCCGGCGCGCGCGGTTACCCCGGAGAGTTCGTCGACATCGTTCTGTTGCCCGACCCGGAGGACGCGATCGCGCGCGACGAGGCCGAAAATGGAATAAACGCACTCTCAGCACCGACCGACCAGCCTGACACTGCCAGCACTCGGCAGCAACAGCGGCTAATGGCACGCCACCGCGAATTCATTCGCGAATTCCCGTTCGACATCATTAACCTTGACCTGGAGGGCTATGCGTTCCTATCGGGGGACACCTTTCCAGGTAAGCTGATCGCCTCGCTCCGTAAGCTTCTCGAATGGCAAAAACATCCAATACGCACGGGGGCCCACCTTCGCGAAGGCCTGACGGGATTTAGCCTAATGTTCACAACCAAAATCGGCCCGCCGGACCTGACGCAGGAGTACCTCGATATGCTCGCAAACGCCATCCAGCGCAACTTAGAGCGCGACGGCGATCTTTCCGTCGCCTTGGCCCAACGCACCGGGACTGCTGACGTGGCGGCTCTCCGGGAGCGGAGTTTCGAATCCTTCTTTAAAATAGCGCTGCCCAAACTGATCACGACCGTACTCATGGATAAAGACTGGTGCATAGATGTTGAAACAGGCATCGCTCTTTATGAGATCGAACGGACCCCGCCGGGGCAACCGTCGTACAAAATGCTCCACATAGTTATGGACGTCCTCCGCCAGAGCCCTCCAGAAAACCAACGCGTTCCGGGCGAAACCCACGCTCCAGACGCGGTTCGCGAGTACGAGACTGTTGCGCGAGCGATCTTCGAGCAAGAGGAGATTCGCGTGACGTTTGATATCGTCGACGAGCACAAGCTTCGGAACAGCCTCGCCATGATACGCGCGCGCCGTCAGAAGTATTATCCAGAAGTCGAAGAGAATACCGGCGACTGACGTGTACGCGCAGCCCGCTCCGCAGCGGTCGACAAAAGCTTTTTCGACTATCTTAATTCTTAGTCGGATCCTTCCGCTTCGTCGCTCTCCTCGCGCTCCCGATCCTGGCGCATCAGCTCCGCCCAATACGGGAGCGCGTCGGCCCGACGCAGTTTCCAGCAAATCCGAGTGACCGAGTCTAGCTCGCGGCTATCGAGCGCGTGCATCAGCGACTTCACGATCGTTTCCTGCCTTGGCAGCACGTTCCCGATCAGCTTCTCGCCCAGCGGCGTCAAACTCGCCACCACCACACGCTGCCCGAATCGCGCCCTGCGAAATAAGCCGCTGAATCGTCTATAGCCGCATGATATTCAGATGCTCCGCGCGTAGGCTGCCGGGAACGGCGCGCCGGAGGCAAGTGAGCGAGGAAACGGAGCCGGCGAGACGCCGGCGCTACGAATGCGAAGAATCGCGCGGCGGCTAGGGGAGGGAGAAGGCGACGAAGGCGCTGCCGGAGGCGTAGAGGACGTACTGCTTGCCGTCGATTGCGTAGGTGACGCAGTTTCCTTCGGAATCGGCGCCGCCAAGGGTGAATTCCCAAAGGAGCTTGCCGGTTTCGGCGTCAAGCGCGAAGAAGTTTCCTTCGTTGCTACCAGCGAAGACGAGGCCGCCGGCGGTGGAAAGCGTACTGACTTCGGCGGGCGCGAGCATGCGATATTCCCATTTCCTTTTGCCGGTGACGGCGTCGAGCGCGCGAATGGCGCCGTATTCCGCGTCGCCGGAAAGATTCATGCGGCCGCCGCCGCCAAAGTCTGGAAATTTCACTTGCGGGCGGCCTGAAGTGGTATAGGCGCCGGTTTCGCGAGCGGAGACATAGAAAAGTTTTGTCTGCGGGCTGTACGACGGGCTATTCAGATTGGTGCCGCCGTGGCCGTCGGGGAAAATCAACTGGCCCTGCGGAGTGGGTTCGGTATCGGGCATCATGATGGGCTGGCCATTGGCATCCAGGCCCTTGGCCCAAGTTTGCTTGACGAATGGGACCCCGGCGACGAATTTGCCGGTGACCCGATCGAGCACGTAATAGAAGCCGTTGCGATTGGCGAAGCCGACGAGCTTGCGCGGCTTGCCGTCCACATCCTGATCGAAGAGCACGGGGACTTGGATGGAATCCCAATCGTGCGTATCGTGCGGAGTGAACTGGAAATACCATTTCATTTTTCCAGTGCCGGGATCGAGAGCGATCAGCGAGTCGGTGTAGAGATTGGCCCCCGGGCGGTCCGCGCCGTTGTAATCGGGAGCGGGATTGCCGGTGCCCCAGTAGATCAGGTTCAAGTCAGGATCGTAGGAACCGGTGCCCCAGGTGCTGCCACCGCCAATGCCCTTCATGCTCTTACCCCAGGTTTCCGAGCCGGGCTCGCCGGGAAGCGGAATGGTGTACGAGCGCCAGAGAAGTTTTCCGGTTTGCGCATCGTAGGCGGCCAGGAAGCCGCGAATGCCGACGTCTCCACCGGAAACGCCCATGATCACTTTTCCGTCGAGGACGCGCGGAGCGCCCGTCATGGAATAGCCCTCGTCGTTTTGATCGACGTGGACGTCCCATTTGACGGCACCGGTGATGGCGTCAAGCGCGACGAGATGGCAATCGAGTGTGCCGACGTAGACGGTATTGCCGTAGACAGCGACGCCGCGATTGGAACGGTGCACGCCGATGGTGTAAAGCTTCGCGGGCAAGCGCGCAGTCCAGCTCCAGATCTCGGTGCCATAGCGAGCGTCCAGAGCGGTGACGGTGCCGGGCGGCACGGTGATGTACATGACGCCGCCTTCAACCACGGCGGAGGATTCGAGCGGCCCTCCGGCTCGAGTGGGCTGATAAATCCAGGCGGCGCGCAGGTTTTTGACGCTGGCGCGATTGATTTGCGTGAGACGCGAGAAGCGCTGCGATTTGTAGTCGCCGCCGAACATCAGCCAGTTCTGCGGCGTGTCGTCTGCATGCAGCAACTGATCGTACGTAACGGGCCGCTGCGCCAGAACGCGTGCGGGAACGATCAGCGAGAAGGCAGCGGCGACGGCAAGCGCGTAGAGAGGAGTTTTCATTGGGCGCCCTTTAGAGTCATGAGGTAAGCCACCAGATCGTCCATCTGCGCTGGCGTGAGCGTGTTTTTAAAACTGGGCATGAGACTCTTTCCCGGTTCTTGTTGCAGCGAGCGCAGATCGGGTTTCCACAAGGAGTGGAATTTTCCGGTGACGTCCTTGAGCACGATTACGAAGGAACTTTCTCCAACGCGCGTGCCTTGGACGACGTGGCCATCTTTATCGACCGCGCGGAACATGAGGTATTCGGTCCATTTCGCGCCGTAGAAGCCGGTACCGTTTTGAGGCAAATTGGCGCCGGGATCGATGAGGCGGCCCTTGAGGCTGGTAGGACCGCGCATGGCGCCGATGCGGGTAAGCTCGGGGCCGACGCTGCCGCCGTGGCCATCGATCATGTGGCAGGCAGAGCAACCGCTGGATTGGAAGAGAGCTTCTCCGGCTTTGGGATCGCCGCTGACGGGACCGGCGGTCGCGTTGACGTCGAAGGCACGAAGAAACGCGACGATATCGGCCGCGTCTTTGGCGGACAGATCGAAAAACCCAGGCATCGCTGTGCCGCGGATTCCACTATGGATGATGTTTTCCACGGCGGCGTCGCCGAGGGTGCCTGGGACGCCGTGGAGATCGGGGCCTTCTTCGCCGGCTGCGTCGATGCCATGGCAGGTGGAGCAGTTTTGTTCGAAAAGACTTTTGCCGCTAGCGGGATCCCCTTTTACGGCGTGCACGGGCTTGGCCTGTGCCGCCGGACCGGGCTGCTGGGCGATCACCGAAGGAACCCGAACAAGGCACAACACGGCACCGGCGATAGTTATCGCGGCGAACCGGCAGAATTTAGATTTGTTCACACTACCCCCCACCCACTTGTGGCGTTCAGCATCGTTGGCGATGCGGACGCGATTGGAGCGTCCGCGTGACTCGACGCGCACCGGCTGATTGATACCGCCTTTGAGCCGCCGCAACTAGACCCATTTGTCGATCGAAACGCTGCGGATGTAATTCATGTTGCCAACCTGAAAAAACGTGTTGGTCTGGCCGCCCATGACGACGAGGTTGATGTCGTCGGCCTTGGGCCAGCACGGAATCCGCGCGTCATCGGGAAGTTTCCACCAAGTGGCATAGGGCTGTTCGCCTTTCAGAGCGCGAGGATAAAGCCAGACGTACGCGAGGAACGATTCGCGGTAGTCCTTTGCCGAGACGGTGGTGTTCTTCCAGAGCCACTCAGACAGTTTGTCTTTCGTGTCGTAACCCTGCTCTTTCAGGGCTTTCGCTACGAGCGGATCGAGGATCACCAGGGCGTTAAACATGCGCGTGAGAGTCGGGAACATGCTGCTGATCTGTTCGTCGAACTTAGGCATGATGGCTCCGGCGCCCTTTGCGCCGTGGCCGAAGCGAAGGTCCCATCCATCGAAGAGGCTGACGACGTTTTCCTCGGGCTTGAAACCTTTCTGGACGTGGAACGGAGTCCAGGGGCTGTTCTTCTCGTCCTCGACAACGACAGCGTTGTTGTAATTCAGCTGATTGCCCTGCCCACCGTAATAGTTCTGCCCAGGAACGGCGCCTGGACCGAGATTTTTGCCCATGAGCGTCCAGGCGCGACCGATGGTGGCGTTTGGTTGGGCGAAAGGACTCAGGCCCCCGATGCCGTAGTTCATGTTGAGCTTGTCGCGAATCGGACCGTTGATGATCATCGAGTAGCCGAACGACGTGGTCGAGCCACCGAGAGCGAGAAAGCCGGTGGACGCAATGGCGAGGATGATCGGGAAATAAGAAGGATCGCATCCGGCCATTACGGCGTTGGCGGCGACTTGCTTCACTGTGTATTTGTACGTGCCAGTGACGCCTCGCCCCACCTGGCCGACGATCTCGTCGGGATGGTGACTCGTGCCTTTCAGCATTTCGTTTACGGCCTTCTCGGTCGGCACGATGACGGGCAAGTAGTCGGTCATCCCATTATTCAGGAAATATCCTTGCAAGTACTCAAGCGTATTGGGGCCGATGGTGGCGGGTCCGGCGGAAACAGGAAACAATCCTGATTTTTCATCCTCCGGCGTAAGTGGCTTGGTGAGATCGGCTACAATCTCCTTCATTAGCGGCTTGCCGGTGATGGGATCGGGACCATCGACCAGAGCATGCAATTGTGGAATGGTCTTACCCCAAACGGGATGTGGCGTGAAGGCGATATTAAGCGTTGGCATACCGCGCTCCGCGGCCGTGGAATGAGCCAGATCCACGTACGCTTCGGTAACCATTGCAACAGCCGGAACACCCATTCTTTCCATCGTTACGCAGTGACTCACGGTCGCTGGGGTGCAGCCCGCTCAATGCCCGATGGCCATAATGACAGCGTTACCGTTGGCCTTAATCTCCTGCCAAAGTTTTGGATCAGGCTCAGGGTAGGTGCCTGCTTTCCTGCGATAGACCGTTTTGACGCTGGGCATATTGCGCTGAAACCAGTCTGCAACTTGCTTTAGAAGCAAGTCGGCGCCAAAGAATCCGGTATCCACGAGGTACACGGTCTTGCCATCAAGAGTGCTGAGATTCGGAGCCATGGGAAACCGCTGAACGGGCGGCGGAGTGCCCTTGGGCGAGAGGGCCACGAACTTTTGTTCGCCGCTTGGACTGCCAGCGTCGGATTGAGGTTTTGCGGGTGCCGCGTCCGCGGTAGCACTCGCCAACAGGGCGGGCGATATTCCCAGCAGCGATAGTAATTGTCTCCGATTCATGATTTCAGTCCTCCGAGGGCCTTTCCCTTTCAGCCGCGACATCCGTGCGATTCACTACGGACACCGCCGAGTGTATGGACGTATGGGACCAATATCCCGTTTAAGCTATTTTTGCCGCCCGCCAACGTACAACCGAAGGGAACAAAAGGCAATCCTTGCGTCCGGCGACACGGTGCACGAACTAGCAACGTTCGAAAAAGGAACGATTTTTCAGAGCGATCGAAGCCGCTACATGTATCGGGCCGCGAACTTTAGAAACGCGGGCCAATTCGGAAAGTCTGTGTGCCCGTATTGATGCTGACGAAACGCGAGATCGCCAGAAAGCAGCGCTGTGCCGATTGGAGGCATTTTCGTGACGCCCAAATCGCGTTTGCCAAGCAGACGATAGACCGGGCCGGCGTCAACTTCGGCCATGAACTGACCCTTGTCGTCAAGCCAGTTGCCTTCGACGGCGGGCGAACCTTCGCTGAGGAACAAAGGACGCGGTGCCGCGAGGGCCATCAGTTCGTGAGCATCCACCGGAAGATCGCCGGCATTCAGGGGGCCTGCGTATTTGACAAAATTGCCCGCGAACCAGTGGTATTCACCCGTGGCTGCCAGATCGGCGATGGACTCACCAAAATTGCGGCGGAAGAGCTTCGCGCCACCGGCGCCGGACGAACCGATGAGCCCGATGGCGAAACGCTGATCGTACGCCATGGTGACGAGAGCGGCCTTCCCGTAACGCGAAAGTCCCTCGATGCCGACGTGTTTGGCATCCACCTGGGGATCAGTTTCAAAGTAATCAAGCAGGCGGCTGGCGCCCCAAGCCCAAGCGCGCAGGGCGCCCCAATCTTCCAGGCCGCGCGGCTGGCCCTTGTTGCAGAGGCCGATGATGCCTTCGGTGAGATCCGCTCCGTTGTCCTCCTGATAGCTTGTGGGGATGAGGATCGCATAGCCCCAGCCGCGTTCGAGGACCTGCTGTTGCCAGGACGGTCCTGGCGGCATCGGCGGGAACTTTTGACCTCGCTTGGCGAGCATGGCCATGATGCGCTTCATGACTTCAGGATCGACTCCGAAGTCGATCATCACCGGAACCGGTTTAGTAAGCTTGGCTGGGAGTGTGAGGCTGGCCCGGATATCGACGGTCGTCAGCGGATATGAAGAGTTATCGACGTGGCCGATCAAATCATGGGTGATCGCCGCTATGCCGCCAACGGTCTCGTGTTTTGTGCCGGTTACTTCCCAACGAACCTTCGGCGTGTGCTCTGGCACGCGGCCATATACCTGGCTGTCAAAAGCTTCCACGATTTGCGGGCGGCGCTCGGCCCACCAAATTTTCGCGGAAGTGACCGGGCTGCCATCGCTAAGGATCAGAGGATCGGGGTAGTTCGGGAAAACACCGGCCTTAGCTTCATCATAGTTGGCGTGGTGAGGAGCATTTACGTCTGAGGCGGGCGGGGGCCGAAGCGCCGAGATGTGCAAGAGGGCCATGACGCGCTGATGATCCTGCTCGGATGTCAATTTGGCTGGCGGCGTAAGGCTGCTCTTCGTCATTGCTTCCGATTGAGCAAACGCAACGCGACATGGGAACAATTGCGAGCACGAAATCATCACGACTGCGGCTAACGACACGCAACCCCATTTAATAATTCGCACGATTGCTCCTAGCGAGCGCCCAAGTTTCAAGCTGGGCGCTAAAGACGGCACTGAAAATAGCGCGTTCAGGGGTAAGGAACAAGTCTGGGCGGAAATTCGGCGCAGCGCTGAAACTAGAAGTACTAACCAAAGCAGTTGCAGCATGCAGCACGAGCAGACAAACACGGACACGAAGTGGCAACGCGATTGCGCGCTTGGTCTGCTAATGAAGCCAAGCAGTAAACAGAGTTTTTTCGTACCACGAATTATTTCTGATTCATACTTGTGCCCGAGGCGAACCCAGAATTTCCACAGGAGCACCATGAAGAACCTCGCGGCCATGCGTTCACCGAATGGAAAAACAGCAAGGCAGGCTGAGCGCAGAGAATGCCCACGCTATACGCTCGGCGCCCCAGCGGAAGTTCGCGATCCAGCGGCCAAAACCAAGGCTGCCGGACACGTGACAGTGATCAGCAGGAAAGGCTGCTTTCTGAGAACGCCCAGGCGATTCCAACCCAGCGCCGTAGTGCAACTGCACATTCAGAAAGGCGACACGGCGTTCGAGACTTGGGCGAAAGTGGTTCCCAACGTAGCGGACGTGGACGAAGGAATGGCGCTGGTGTTCATGGGAACAGCGCCGGAGCACGAACAACTGCTTACTCACTGGATAGACGAGCTCTCAGCGCACCCGCGTTAGAACGCGCAAGACTCCCACGCAAGCAATTTCGGGAAAGTTAATCACGGTAGGACTGCTTCACGCGAAATAGGCTCGCAGGCATCGTACGTGTGCGCCAGAACTACGATTCTGGAGGCGAGGACGAACCGGGATGGCGAAGCTTCCAAACGATTTGGCGGAAAATTCCTAGCCACATCACCGCGTCCTGCTGAGGCAGGTTCAGGCGGCGGACCAAGCGGCGAATGCGCTGGTCAGCGTCCGCCACGCGACGACGATCGAGAAAGCCGCTTTCGCGCAGGGCTGCCGCGAGCGATTCGGTGATGCGTTCGATTTCGGCGGAAGCTGCCATGGAAGTTTTTTCTGCCGCGCCCGACGATTTTGAGTTGCGAATCAGCTCGTAGAGGCAGACGGCCACCGCCTGTCCGAGATTCATCGAGATGTTTCCCTCGCAGGTGGGAATGCGCATCAGCCAGTGACAGTGGCTGAGATCGTCGTTGGATAAGCCGAATTTTTCCGAACCGAAAACCACAGCCACGCGCCCGGTGCGGAGCCGGCGGCGTATCAGGCGCGCTCCATCCTCAAGCCGGCGAACCGGATGATTTAAGTGCCGACGGCGCACAGCCGTGGTGCCCACGACCAGGGAACAATCGGCGACGGCCGAAGCGACGGTGTCGTGCTCTTTGGCTTTGGCGAGCAATTCCGTCGCGCCTACGGCTGAGCGCGCTTCGCGAAACGCCGCTTCGTAAGGATGCACCACTCGTAGTCTGGAAAAACCGAAATTGCTCATGGCGCGGGCGGCTGCTCCAATATTGAGCGGATTGCGCGTGGACACCAAAACCACGCTGACGCGGTCGAGTTCAGTCGGTGCGAGCAAGGCGAACCATTCTAAAGCAGGGTTGGCCGGAGCGTTTGCGGAACATTCGGAGTCCGCTGGCGCGCAGCGCGTCGCCTGCATCGAATCGCGAATTTCCCCCGACAATCCAGCAGTACTAAGCGCGCAAATCGTTAGTCCCAAATCAAACGTACCAATCGGTTTGAGAGCAATGGTCCATCGCCGAGCTGACGAGCAGAACGCTACCCTGATTGCGTTCGAGGGGAAGATCCGCAGCCTCCGCAGCACCACCCGAAAACACGAGGGTTTGGGGCCCCGGAGAGGGCCAGAAACTGAGGGATACCGGCAATGCAACTCCAAGAGATTCGAAAGAAAGCGTGCATCGGTTTGTTCTTAGCGGGGGCGCTGCTGGCTGCGCCAAGTCTGATGGTGGCGGGCGGCGCGGCTGATGCGGCTGGATCAGCAGGGCCGAGCGCTCTACCTGCCGCACCCGCGCCGGCGGCTGCTCCGGCGCAGGAATCGCAAGTACTGGAAACTTTGCGGCTCGAACAGCCAAAAATTGATAGAAGCGGCATTAGGAGCGCCGAGGAAGGGCCTTCGCGGAGGAAATGGATTGCGCTGGCGTTGGCGGAACACAGCGCCGCGGCTTTCGACTCGTACACCACGCGTCAGGCCATCGGACGCGGCGCCGTGGAAGCTGATCCGGTGATGCGGCCGTTCGCGGGTTCGCCGAGCATTTACGCTGCGATTCAGATTGCGCCTCTGGCGCTGGATTACGCGGCGCGACGGATGCAGCGTAGCCAGAACGCGTTCGTACGCAAAATGTGGTGGCTACCGCAAACGGGCGGCACCGCGATGTACGTTTTTTCGGGAAGCCACAACTTGGGCGTGGCGGGGCGGCCGTAACCGAGCAACAAGCTGGAGGTTCGCAAAACTTCTGGGCGAGGCGCGTGTTACACGGATGTGAAGTCGAGCGCGCCGCCGCGCCGAAGATGATCCGCGGCCTCGCTGACCATTGAAGTAACAATTGATTCCGCCGTGGGACGATCTTTGAGCAAACCCACCGCCTCTCCGCAAACAACTGGAACGGTATTGAGATCGTTCCGCGATCGGGCCTCAGCATATTTTTCAGATAGCGTTCCGTACGCGTTGAATGCCTCGGCTTCGCGATGGGCCCATTCGTCCGTCAGCTTGTTTTTGAGAAAACGAAATGAGTACTCCTCCGGCCAAGGCACGCCACGCAGCGCATCGAATGCCTTCGTCCGGATAGTCGAGTCGCCCGTCGCGGCGCTGGCCTTTTCGATGTGGGTCTGCGGCGTGAGCGATTCCGCCGACGCCCAAAGACGCGCGCCTACCACAACGCCGTCGGCGCCGAGCATCAGAGCCGCGGCCAATCCCCTTCCGTCGGCTACACCTCCCGCAGCTAACAGCAGTGTTTCAGGTGAGCGCCGCTTCAGGTAGTCGGCGGCCTCGGGCACGAATGGAAAGGTCGAGCGGGAAGCTCCGTGCCCTCCTGCTTCGGTTCCCTGTACCACAATAGCCGCGGCACCAGCCTTCAGCGCCACCTCGATTTGCGCGAGGCGCTGCACCTGGCAGATCAGCAGAGCGCCCGCCTTGGCAGTCTCCGCCGCAAAGAGGGTGGGGTCGCCGAAAGAGAGGAATACGCAGAAGGGTGAGTAACGCAAAGCTTCGCTCAACATCTCAGGCGCTCGTTGCAAGGCCCAAGTGATGAATCCCACCCCGAATTTGCCGGATTTGGCTAAAGTAAGCTCGGCAACCAGAGGTGCTTCTCCGGTTGTCGTGCCGCAGTAACCTCCGCCCACGATCCCGAGTCCACCCGCGCGAGAAACTGCGGCTGCAAGCGCCCCGCCAGAGACAAACGCCATCGGCGCACACACAATCGGGTGCAGGATTCCAAAACGCGTCGTCAATCGCGTCTTAATCATCGGTTGCTTAAAGGCAGAAGTGTGCATCGGTCTTCACCGGTTTCGCGCCCCCGCCGCAGCGGATTTGACGGGAATTATGGCACGAGGGACGCACAAAAAGCCTGTGATACCGAAGCCAACTCCGCAAATGGTTGATAAGAATGGTAGGCCCGTGCGGGCTCGAACCGCAGACCTCCACCGTGTCAAGGTGGCGCTCTAGCCAACTGAGCTACGGGCCTAACGACAGCGATGAAGGGATTCTAGCATGCTCACCGAATCGTGAACAGAATGCGGTCGATGCGCCTTCTGCACGCAGCAGGTGTGCCCAACGCGGGCGTCCAAAATTTCCCACGGGTTGCGCTATCGAGGTGGAACAACTTTGCACATCCTCAGCGAACCACGGCGCCGCGAAGGTCTAAAATATCGCCATGGAGAAGAAAATTTTCTGGGGCTGCTTTACGGTCCTGGGCGTCGCTGCGGATCTTTTCTTGCCGCTGTGGTGGGCGGTAGGCGCGACGATTCCGATCCTGATTTTTAGTTGGTGGTTTGCCTATCGCCGTCACTGGGTCTAAGTTTCACTTGGCAACCGCAATTCCCCGCTGCGTCGCGACATTTCCAAACGGAGCCACGCGTTTGAAGCGCAAGCAATCTTTTCTCGAATGGCCGTAACGGGATTATCATTGCGCCAAGAGAGGGTGTGGGTCGGCGACCCGCTCTTCAGGCAGCGCCCGGAGGCGCCGTATGGTGCAAAAAATCAACGAAAAGACGATCACGGACGCCGTGATCGAGCAGATGTCTGGAACCACCGATGCGCGATTCAAAGAGATCATGACGGCGCTGGTGCGCCACCTGCACGATTTCTCGCGTGAAGTGGACCTGACAGCGGAAGAGTGGCTGGGCGCGATCCGATTTCTTACAGCGGTGGGCCAGAAGTGCACGCCGCACCGCCAGGAATTCGTGCTGCTTTCGGACACGCTGGGATTGAGTTCGCTGGTGAATGCGCTGCACGACAAGCGCGCCACAGTTGCCGCCACCAAATCGAGCCTGCTTGGCCCTTTCTACCGGCAGGACGCGCCGATGATGAAACTTGGCGACTCGATTATTTCCGAGAGCGAGGGCCCGGAGGTTGTGTTTTACGGACGAGTGACGAATGCCGCGGGACAGCCTGTTCCCAACGCGCTGGTGCAAGTCTGGGAGCCGGACGAGACCGGAAACTACGATTTGCAGAAGCACGATCCATCGATGATGGATTTGCGCGGATGCTTCCACACGGACTCAGAGGGCCGCTATTATTTTCGGGGGATTTGTCCCACCGGCTACATGATTCCCATGGACGGCCCGGTGGGCGATATGATTCGCGCACAGAAACGGCACGGCTACCGGCCGGCGCACATCCATTTCATCGTGAGCGCGCCGGGATATCGCGAACTGGTGACTGCGCTATACGTGGCAGGCGACGAACACATCGATTCAGACACGGTTTTCGGAGTCAGCGATTCGCTGGTGATTTCGGTAAACGAGAAAGATCCGAAGTCACCGATTCCGAACTTGCCGACCATTTATTACGACTTCCAACTGGCGGCTACGGCGAAGAGCGCTGCGATGTCTGGGCGCGTCGGCGTGGACCCGTCGCAAATCCTGCACAAGGCGCATTAGAGCGCGGTCTAAAGCAAACAACCGATGGATGCTTTTTCAGGCGTGATGCCGGGCGGTTTCGTGGATTTGCGCGCGCACGATTTTTGCGCCAGCCGCCATCGCTTGCATTTTGCCGAACGCTGATTCGGCCGGCAGATACTTCATTCCGCAATCGGTGGCGATTACCAGGCGCTCGGGGCTCACGAAAGGCAGGGCCCGCTCGATGCGCATAGCCACGGTTTCCGAGGACTCCACCTCGTGGGTAGAAAGGTCGATCACGCCTAGAATGATTGTTTTCTTTGGAAGCTGCGTGAGCACGGAACATTCGAGTTTGCTCTGCGCGGTCTCAATGGAAATTTGCTGCACCGGTGCTTCGGTCAATTTTTCGAGGAACGAGTAGGCGGGCGGGCGACCGGGAACGAGCGCCGCGTATCCGAAGCAGATGTGCAAGGCCGTTGTGCCGCTGACACCTTCCACAGCGCGCGAGAGCGCCGCTAGCCCATACTGCTGCGCTTCTTCTGGGCGCGCTTCCATCCACGGTTCGTCGATCTGCACCACGTCCGCGCCTGCGGCAAATAGATCTTTTATTTCGGCGTTGACCGCGGCCGCATAGTCGAGCGCCATTTCTTCCACGGTGCTGTAGTGGTCGTTCTGCGCTTGCTGCGACATCGTGAACGGACCGGGTACGGTGATTTTGGTCAGGCGATCGGTATTGGCGCGGAGAAAGCGCATATCGCGAACCTGCACGGGATGCTTGCGCCGGATTTTGCCGGTCACGCGCGGGACGGTGACAGCGTGTCCGCTGCGGCTTGTAACCGTGCCGGGATTTTCGAGATCGACGCCTTCGAGCGCCGTGGCGAAGCGATTCGAGTAGCTTTCGCGGCGCATTTCACCGTCGGTGATGATTTCGAGGCCGGCGCGTTCCTGGGCGCGAATGGCCACAAGGGTGGCGTCATCCTGCGCCTGTTCGAGCCATTGCGGCGCGACCCGCCATAGCGAAGCGGCGCGCACCCGCGGCGGCATCTGATGACTGAGCTTTTCGCGATCGATCAGCCAGTCCGGCTGAGGATACGATCCGACCAAGGATGTGGGTAACAGATTC
The DNA here is from genome assembly GCA_050747045.1 of Candidatus Acidiferrales bacterium. Classification (GTDB taxonomy): domain Bacteria; phylum Acidobacteriota; class Terriglobia; order Acidiferrales; family UBA7541; genus Palsa-295. The sequence continues at coordinate 20,417 of JBOGNC010000017.1, forward strand.
ATGGCGCTCCAAAATGAGGTTCGAAGGCGTCGCTTGTCAAGCGGCTTCGCCGTGTGAGCTGCGGCACAGAACGGAATTCAGCACGCTCGTGAATCGCTCCGCTGATGCGCCGCTGGCAGTCTTGGCGCGCCACGCCACGAATCCGTCCGGCCGGACCAGAACGACACCCGTTGGCGAGATTCCGTAGGCCGCTTCGTATTCGCCGGAGGAACCCGTTAGACCAGCGCTGCCAACGGAATAAATGTCGAGATCGATGCGCGACTGTTTAGCGGCCGCGCGCGCACATTCGCTCCAAGCTTTGCCTTCGGAGCCCGTCAGCAGGACAAAATTACCACCGAACAGGTCGAGCGTGGAAATGCGCTCTGCACCTTTTTCGAGGTAAAGATGCGGAGCGCGGGTTCCGGGCATCGCCTTTGATTCACGCGGATTGATGTGCCCACTCGCGGCGTTTTCCTCTTCGGGAATTATCCCGGCGGAATGGTAGACGTATCCGCACTCGATGTTGAGATCGTTTTCGAGTGGCTGCATATCGTTGGAACGCAGATAAGGCGCCGCGCGCGACACGTATCGTGAAAAGGCCTGCTCGACCGTGAACGACGCCGCAGGGCGGCGCTCCGGATCGTAGGTGGAGAGAAGTTCAGGGCCCGCGATTCCCCTCAAGACGTATGCCAGCTTCCAGGCTAGGTTGTGCGCGTCCTGTACTCCGGTGTTTCCGCCGAAACCACCATGAGGAGGCATTACATGCGCGGAATCGCCGGCCAGGAAGACGCGGCCCTGCCGAAAGCGCTCGGCGGTATCGGCCTCGGCGTCCCAGTGCATTACGTTGTCGATCTTGACTGCCACGCTGTCGTCGCCAAGCGCCGAGCGAAGCAGCGCGTAGCATTTTTCTTCGGTCAGCCCCTGCGATACGTCGGTTACCGGATTTTTGGGATCGCCCAACCAATGCACCGCTAGAAAGCCGGAAGTGAAAGGCTTCTCGATCCGGAAAAATCCGTTCAGCACCGGATTAACCACGTACATGACGCTCAAACTGCGTCCACGCAGAAGCGGGCCTACATCGCCATGAAAATAAATGGTGATGCTTTTTGAAACAACGCCGTGGCCGAGCATGCGGATGCCCAGGCTTTCACGAACTTTACTATGGCTGCCATCGGCTGCCACCAAATATTGAGCGCGCACGGTGGATGTCTCACCGGTATCGCGATGGCGGATCACCGCCGAGACGCCGTCGCGGTCTTCTTCGAATGACACCATTTCGGTTGCGAAGCGCAATTCCGCGCCCAACTCCTGCGCACGCGATTGAAGCAGCGGCTCCAAAAGATTTTGAGTAATGAACAACCGCAGGCAAGGGCTGACGTCGCGCACGCCTTCATTGAGATTGGAGATGAACCACGCGATTTCTTTCCCGGTCAGGCTTTCGAGAGCCATGATCGCGCCGTCCTGGACGAACTGCTCGTCCGATTTGCGCATCACGATCTGTTCGATGCCGACTTCGCGCAGGACTTCCATGGTCCGCTGCGTAATCATCGCCGCGCGGGGATGGATAGCGGTGCCGCGATGATGTTCCACGGCAAGGCTGCGGATGCCGTGGTGGCCCAGCAAGAGTGCCGTTGACATCCCCACCAAGCTGCCGCCTACGATCAATACAGGAACTTCGATGTCGGCCATACTTTCCCCACCTCAGATTCGCCGAATTTTTGCGGAATGCCGCTGACGGGCTCCGCGACCTGCCTTGCGGGCGTTTATACCCCAATTCCGGCTATTGACAAAATGGAGACCGAACACAAATAAAGCAAGTATGAGCGGGGGAAAGCGGTCGAGTTGTGCTATACTGCATGTGCGTTGATACGCGGTTGTGTCGTGCGGTCCCTCTGGTGCAGTTTCTGATCTGAGACTACCCGCCCTTCAGTTCCCTCCGATGTGTTCAGCGTAATTTCAACCAAACTGGCAATGCAAGCTCCCGGGCCTCACGGGATACGTGCAAGTGCAAGCGAGCGGTGCCGCCAGAAAAGAAAGCAACTTAGATTCAATGCAAAGCTTCTCAGAACTTCCCATTTCGACTTATTTACAGGACCGCATCGCCGCGGCTGGTTTCGTAACGCCTACGCCGGTGCAAGCTGCGGCTATTCCGCAGGCGCTGGCCGGAAAAGACGTGCTGGCCACGGCGCAAACGGGCACAGGCAAGACGCTCGCGTTCCTAATTCCGATGATCGAAAAGATGTTACAAGACAAGACGCGCGGAATCGCCGCGCTTGTCCTCGGTCCCACGCGCGAGCTGGCCATACAAGTGGCCGAGCAGTACGACGCGCTGCGCGGACGGCAACTGCCACCCGCGGCCGTAGTAGTCGGCGGACTTTCCGAAGGAAAGCAGCTGGACTCGCTGCGCAAGGGCGCTCGCCTGGTTATCGCGACTCCCGGACGTTTGGAAGATTTTCTCGACCGCAGGCTGATCGATTTCCGCGCGCTGAGCATGCTGGTGCTCGATGAAGCAGACCGCATGCTCGACATGGGTTTCCTTCCGTCAATTCGCCGAATCGCTTCCGCGCTTCCGAAACAGCGCCAATCGATGTGCTTTTCCGCCACGCTCGAGGCTTCCGTCGCTCATCTGGTAAGCGATTATCTCCACCATCCAGCGCGGGTCGCACTCGGCTCGACACTAAAGCCTTCCGAGAACGTGCGCGTGCAGGCGTTCGAAGTGCCCGCCGATCGCAAGCAGGACGCTCTAAAGCGATTGCTGACCAAAGAGCCGGGGCGGTGCCTGGTGTTTGCGCGCACCAAACGGGGCGCGGAAAAGCTATCGTGGATGCTTGAGCGCGATGGATTCGAAGCCGCCATCATTCATGGCGGGCGCTCGCAATCGCAGCGCATCGCGGCGCTGGAAGGTTTCAAGCGCGGACGCTATCGCATCCTGGTGGCCACCGACGTCGCGGCGCGAGGCATTCACGTGGAAGACGTGGCGCATGTGATCAATTACGACCTGCCGGAACTCGCGGAAAATTTCATTCATCGCGTGGGCCGCACCGGGCGCGCCGGCGAGCATGGCGTCGCCTCTGCTCTTTTCTCGCGCGAAGAGCGCGGCGAACTAGCGCAATTGGAACGCACGCTCGGGATTAAAATCGAACGGAAGCCTCTGCCGGAGGAGGATACTCTGGTGACCAAGCCGCGGAAATCGGAACGCGCCGGGGCACCTGCACAGAAATCGGCTTCGGGCCGCCGTTCAGCAGTGGACAGCTTGCCCGGCGAGTACCTGCAAGTGCAGATGGGCGACTAAGCGCCGCCCCTGTCCGGCTAATTCTTCCGCAAATGCAACACATTCCGGGCGCCGAAGCATTCGCCAAGGCGCCCGGAAATATTTCGAGCACGATTCATCTGTAAACCCCTCCAATCGCAGCTTTCAGCACGCGCGTGTCCGTCGGAAACTCCCGGTAAGTCAAATACATGGCGATTGACACCGCGGAAGTGCGGTGCTACCGTTCTGGCCGTCAGCCAATCCTCGCATTGTTGGAGTAGATCATGCCCTACAAATTGACGATCAACGGACGCCACGAGACCGTGGATGTTCCCGGGGACATGCCGCTGTTGTGGGTGATTCGCGATGTCCTGAACCTGCACGGCACGAAATTCGGTTGCGGAGGGGGTTTCTGCGGCTGCTGCACGGTGCACCTTGGTGACCGAGCGGTCCGCTCCTGCCTGACGCCGGTTTCCGCGGCGCACAATCAACACGTGACCACCATTGAGGGGCTTTCGCCGGACGCGACGCATCCCGTGCAGCGCGCGTGGGTGGAAACGAATGTGCCTCAGTGCGGCTATTGCCAGGCCGGACAGATGATGTCCGCGTCGGCTTTGCTGAAAAAGACCCCGCATCCCTCAGACGCTGAAATCGACACTGCCATGAATGGCAACCTCTGCCGCTGCGGATGCTACCATCGCATCCGCGAAGCGATTCACGTTGCCGCCGAAATGTCCACCGGCGCCAAAGCGTCTTCGAGCACGGGACTGTAACGGTCCGGAAAGGTATAGGAGAATCCCATGCCAACCATGGAAAAAGTCTTTATTGATCGCCGATCCTTTCTAAAAGTGACCGCGATGGCCGGCGGTGGAATGCTTCTGGCGCTCTACGCCTCGCCACTCGATGAAGTGTTCGCGCAGATGCGCTTTCCGCAAGTGAAGCTCGTGCCGGCATCGTTCGTCATGATTCATCCGGATAACACTTTCACGATTATGGCCAAGAATCCGGAAACCGGCAACGGCGTGCGCACCATGCTGCCCATGATCATTGCGGAAGAGCTCGACGTGGAGTGGAAGGACGTGAAAGTCGAGCAGGCCGATGTCGACCAAGCCAAATACGGCATGCAGATCGAAGGGGGAAGCACTGCGGTGCCATTGAACTGGATGGCGATGCGGCAAATCGGCCGGGCTGGCCGCCAAATGCTCGTCGCTGCCGCGGCGCAGACTTGGAGCGTGCCGGAATCGGAATGCACGACCAAGGCGGGGACCGTTCTCCACGAGGGATCGGGCAAGAAAGCGACGTATGCTGACTTGGCCTCCAAGGCAGCCACGGTGCCAGTGCCGGACTTCCAGTCGCTAAAATTCAAGGATCCGAAAGACTATACGATCGTAGGTCACCCCACGACGGACGTGGATGATCCCAACATCGCTGCCGGCAAGCCGATTTTTTCGATCGATGTGACTATGCCCGGTATGCTGGGCGCGGTATTCGTGAAGTGCCCGGTGTTCGGCGGCAAGGCCGTAAGCGCGAACCTGGACGAGATCAAGGCTCTGCCCGGCGTGCGGCATGCGTTTATCGTCGAGGGCAACGGAAACACTGCCGAACTTTCGAGCGGAGTGGCCATAGTCGCGGACCAGTGGTATCAGGCGAACCACGCACGCAAAACGCTGAAGGTACAGTGGGACGAGGGCCCGACCGCCAGCGAGAGCAGCGAAGGCTATCTGCAGCAAGCGCAAGCGCTCGCTCCGCAAAAGCCGCAGCAGATTTTGCGGCACGACGGCGATGTGGATTCGGCCTTCGGCAACGCGGCACACGTGGTCGAGGCGTTCTATGCATATCCATTCCTCTCCCATGCAACCATGGAGCCGCGGAACACCACCGCCAAATATCAGGATGGCAAGCTTGAAATCTGGACCAATAGCCAGCTTCCAGGCATAGGCGTGATGCCACTGTCCAAAATCCTGAACATGTCGCCTGCCGACATCAAGGTCTACATGATTCGCGGCGGCGGCGGCTTCGGGCGCGGGTTGGTGAACGATTTCTTCATCGAAGCCGCGTACATCGCCAAGACGGTCGGCGGGGGCGTGCCGGTAAAGCTGCTCTGGACGCGCGAAGACGCTATGCATCACGATGCCTACCGCCCCGCGGGCTACCACTCGCTCAAGGCCGGCGTGGATTCCAACGGCAAGATCATCGCCTGGAAGAACCACTTCATCAGCTTCGGCTCGAACGGGCGTTTCGCATCGGCGGCCAATATGGAACCAGACGAATTTCCCGCGCGCTTCGTTCCTAATTACGAGCTGGGAACTTCGCTGATGCCCACCGGGATTCCCACGGGCGCAATGCGCGCTCCGGGAAGCAACGCGATTGCCTTCGTGATTCAGTCGTTTATCGACGAGTTGGCAAACGCGTCCGGAAAGGATTCGGTCCAGTTTCTGATCGATCTAATCTCGAGTGAGCCTTTGCCCGCGCCTACGGGCGGGATGGGTATGCGCGGCGCGCCGTATATTGCGTCGCGGATGCGCGGTTGCATCGAGAGGGTTCGAGACAACTCCGGATGGGGAAAGCGCACGCTGCCCGAAGGAACGGCCATGGGCATCGGGGCCCACTTCTGCCACATGGGCTACTTCGCCGATATAGCCGAAGTGACCGTGACCGGCAACCAGGTGAAAGTAAACAAAGTCTGGGTGGTGGGAGACATCGGCAGCCAGATCATCAATCCCTCTCGCGCAGAGAACATGGTGGCCGGCGCCACTATCGATGGAATGAGCCAAGTGATGGAATACGAGATCAACATCGATCACGGCCGCGCCATGGAAAACAACTTCAACAACTACGAGCCGGTGCGCTTGATGAATGCTCCGCCGGAGATCCACGTCGAGTTCCTGAACACCAAGTACTCGCCCACAGGACTCGGCGAACCGCCTCTTCCGCCGGTGCTTCCGGCCATCGCCAACGCGATTTTCAAGGCGACTGGAAAGCGCGCTCGGCGGTTGCCGCTGAAGCGAGAAGGGTTCAGCTGGGTGTAGTTGCAGGTTCTTCCGGCGGCTCTCGCACGATGAGGGCCGCCGGTTTTTTTTCTGCGTACCAAGGCTTCGGGGCACCTCTCGGCAAGCCTGACTCGAAAAACGAAACCCGGTCACACGGGTGTGCCCGTTTTTCCGATAAGGAACGCCTCTGCCCGATCGTGAATTGAGTGCTGGTTCGCGCGGTTGCACAGCGAGTCGTGTTCTGATATAGAATTCGCGCACGAAAACGGAGATTCGAGGGGATCATGCGAAAAATTCTGTTAACAGCGGGTGTGATGGCGGCATGGATTCTGGGCGCAGCGATGGCTTGCGCTACGGCAAGCGCGGCGGCTCCGGCGCGCCGGGTGCCCGTAGCGGTGCCCGCGGCGCGCGCCGCTGCTGGCAGCGATTGCGGTCGCGCGTGCTTGAACGGCTTCGTGGATAAGTTTATGGCGGCGCTGCTGGCACACGATCCCTCGAAGCTGCCGCATTCGGCCAATCTGAAGTATTCCGAGAACAACGTGATGCTGCACCTGGGCGACGGACTGTGGGCCACTGCCGACGGCGTGGGTACGTACAAGATTTACATGGACGACCCGGAGCGCGGCGAAGTGGGCTATTACGGCGTGATTGACGAGAACCACACGCCAGATATTCTGGGCGCGCGCCTGAAAGTGGTGAACCATGAAGTGACCGAAGTTGAGGTGCTAGTGGCGCGGCCCCAAAGCGCCAACGGTCCATTTCCGGCCAACGGTCTAAAAGAAAAACCTGTCTTTTCCGAAGATGTGCCGCCGAGCGAGCGGCTCTCGCGTGCGAAAATGGTCGCGCTAGCCAACGGCTATTTCGACACGATTCAGAAGAATACTGGGAAAATTGACACTTCGTTTTCGTCCGATTGCCAGCGCGTAGAAAACGGAATGATCACCGCCAACAATCCCAAGGCCAAGGGCGTTCCGAAGATGGGTTGTGAGGCGCAGTTGAAGACCGGCCTGCTGCGGTTCGTCACGCGCTGCCGCGACCGCCGCTTCGTAGTGGTGGATCAGCAGAAGGGACTCGTGCTGGTCAACGGTTTCTTCGATCACGCCGGCACGGACGATACGTTCAAACTGGTCGATGGCACCACGTACCACGTGAAAGCGCCCTTCGATCGGCCGTTCTCGTTCGTAATGTTCGAACTTTTCAAAATTCAGCACGCGCAGATACGTCAAATCGAAGCCGTGATCGTCACAGTGCCGTATCATATGCCCACGCCCTGGAAATAGGCGGATCGCTCCGGCCTCGCGGTCGCGAAAAACTTGACGTAGGACATTAATTGCGGAGGGGGACGTGGTGTCGAATTCCTTACGAATCTCGCTTTTAAGAGCAGGTGGACGATAATACGCTAGGGAAGGTATCGAGAACGTGCGCGGTTTCGCTGTTGCGCCGCGAGAGCTTTAGCGCCCGCCGGGCAGGCCGTGGAACAGGATCAGTCCGATCACGCTGGCGGCCAGCGTTCCAAAAATGCACGCAACGATAAGCCAAAATGCTTTCTGCCACTCGCGCCTGCTCTCTTCGATTGTTTTAGCCATTGGAAAAACGTCCTGACCAATCTAATCCGTCTTTCGCGCGAATGCCACGCTTTTTTGCGCCTAGGCTGCGGTCCAGAGAGGAGAGAGCGTGTGCGCAAGCGGCGAGGATCCGGTGCCGTTTTGCTACGTATGTAAACGATGCGCCTTTCCGTGTAGCGCACTGCAGGGTATTTTGATGCTCGCTTCGCGAGTTTCCAAGGCGCGAGCCGTCGGAGTTATTTTCAAAACATGAATTCGGAACCGACCAGTGGCGGACCGTACCGACTCCTACCCGATCCGAGCGGAGGTCCATTTCGCGACCATCCCATGACCAGCCTGTTTCTGGGGCCGCGTGGTCTCCGCGTTGGCTGGCGGCTAGTGGTCGCGATTTCGCTGTGGTACGTGATCTCCGGCGTTCTGCCCAAGCTCCTGGTTTGGATCCCCGGCGTGCGCTCGATCCTGCGGCACTTCAGCATTGCCACGCCGATCCTTACGCCTGCGGTGTTAATTTTTGGCAGCGTTGTATCAGCGTCCTCGGCTCTGTTAGCTGGGCTGGTGATGACACGGATCGAGAACCGTTCATTCGCGGATTACGGGCTCTCCGGCAAATCCAGGTTTGGTTCGCGATTTTGGCTGGGAGCGGCCTTCGGCTTCACGCTGATAAGCCTACTGATGGGCACCATCGCAGCGTTGCACGGCTTCTCGGTCCTCGGACCCGCGATTGACGGGCTTTCGGCGGCGCGCTATGGGCTCTTGTACTTTGCCGGATTCATCGCAACAGCCGTCTTCGAGGAGTTCGCATTTCGCGGCTACCTCCAATCCACACTGCAATTGGCCATAGGCTTTTGGCCGGCAGCGCTAATTCTCGGCGCTGCGTTTGGAGCCATTCATCTGATCAATCCAGGAGAATCTATATACGGCGCGGTGATGGCCGGGTGTTTTGGCCTGCTGGCCGCCTTCACCCTTCGGCGTACTGGAAATATCTGGTTCGCCATCGGATTGCATACCGCGTGGGATTGGGGCGAAACCTTCTTCTATTCGGTCCGCGATAGCGGGTTGCCCGCTGCGGGCCACTACTTGAACTCGAAGTTCCGCGGCCCCGCTTGGCTCACCGGCGGATCTGTGGGGCCCGAGGGAAGTGCAATCGTTTTTGTCGTGCTAGCTCTCGCAGCGGTAGGAGTTCACCTTCTTTTTCCCCGCAGCAAACAATCGCGATAATCGCCGCCCCGCGAATCCTTTTGGATCGACGAGGCATCTAGTTTGCGATGCCGAGCGCGGCACAGCGTGACAAGCGGTTCATCGCGCCGCACGGTGTTAATTTGACAAGGCCGGGTATGGTCGCTAAAATAACCCGATTTGAGTGAGGGTTTTGCCCTCGCCTAGGACTTCGACTCATGGATAAGAAGCGTCTCGATTATTACAAAAAGAAACTGCAAATCCGGCGCGATGAACTACTGCGCGCAATCGCGCGCACCGAGCAGGAGGGCCGGGAAGCAGACGAAGATCCCACCGTGGATCTTGCCGACAAGGCCGCGAACTCCTATACCAAGGAGTTCCTCTTCGGCCAAACGCACAATGACCGCGCGCTCCTGCAGTTGGTGGACGATGCGCTGCGCCGCATCAAAGAAGAATCCTTCGGCCAGTGCATTTCTTGCGAACAGGAACTGCAGCAGAAGCGGCTCGAAGCAGTGCCATGGACCCGCTACTGCATAGCCTGCCAGGAGAAGCAGGAACGCGGCCAGCTTTAATTATCCAGCGGGACAATCCTTCGAAATCACGTTGGGGGCTGGAGACAGCCGAAGTGCAGTGGTGTCGCCACTCGACCGCGCGCATCGCGACTTGCCTGGCGATTGATACTCGGTTCGCGGCCACCGCGAATCCGTACAAATACTCAATCCCGAGCAGCTTCTACGATCTTCACGCAGCTCGCGAACTGCGGTAGCGTTTGCGCGACTCGCCCGGTCCAACTCAAGTGGCCTTTAAAAACGCCATCGATTCGCTTGCCGCAGTCTTTTTCCCGGCACCCTGCGGCATCTGCGGCCAGACGCTCATCACCGCCAGCCGCATCCCAATCTGCGCCTCCTGCCTGAACCGGTTTGAACGCATCAGAGATCCGCTCTGCGCTTGCTGTGGACGTCCCCTGGTCGCGTTCGCAGCGCATTCCACCCCGCTAGCGCGCGAGGTCGGACTTGACCTGCGCTGCCGCCTGTGCCGCTCCGGGTTCTACGCGTTCGATCGTGCGCGGAGCTTCGCAGTTTACGACCGCGCTCTCGCTGACGCGGTTCTTCTGCTGAAGTACGAGCAGGTAGCGTCGCTCGCCGATTGGTTCGGTGCGCGGCTCGCGGAAGTTGCAACCACCGCCGGATCGGATTGGCACATTGACGTGGTCGTGCCTGTACCGCTTCATCGCGACCGCCGACGCGAGCGCGGATACAATCAGGCCGAATTGATCGCCAGGGCCGTGGCGCGCCGTCTAAAACTCCGCCTGGAATCAAAACTGATGGTCCGCGTAAAGCCGCGCCCGCC
>JBOGNC010000018.1:0-29925 GCA_050747045.1 Candidatus Acidiferrales bacterium
CGCGCATAAAGTCTCCTGGGGCTACATCATCACCATGGACGTCCTTTCCAACTATCGCCGCCACGGCATTGGCTCAATGCTTCTCATCGAAGCCGAACGCCGTCTCATCTCTGCGGGCGTTCGCCAGGTAGGTCTCGAAACGGCAACCAACAATTCCCCTGCGATTGCCTTCTGGCAAAAGCACGGCTATCGTAAAAGCGGCGTCCGAAAAAATTATTATCCAGGCGGCCGCGACGCCTACACCATGGCCAAGCGCCTTGCCGCTGGCGAAACAGCAGCGAAAGCAGGATCACAACACTAATGTATCTACTCCGCGTCATCATCCTCGCCATCGTTCAAGGCCTGGCCGAACTTCTTCCCGTCTCCAGTTCGGCGCACGTCATCGTCGTCGAAAAGCTGATGGGCATGGACCCTTCCGCCCCGGAAATGACGCTCCTTCTCGTAATGCTCCACACCGGCACGATGCTCGCCGTCATCGTCTACTTCTGGCAGCGCTGGCGCCGCACCTTCTTCAACTCCATGCCTGAATTCAAGAATTTCGCCGTTGCGCTCATCGTTGCCACGCTGCTCACCGGCATCGTCGGAGGCGGCATCATCGAGTTCGTCGAGAAAGTGATGATGCGCCACCAGCCGCACGCTTGGGTCGAGCAGCTCTTCAACCGTCTCGATCTGATCGCCACCGCGCTCGCCGTTGCTGGCGTTTTCATACTCATCGCTGGGCTAGTCGAAAATAGCCGGGCGCGGTCCGGCACAAGCGCGCCAGTGCCTGGCGCCGAATCAAGCGGAGGCGTAGCCGGAAATCCGTCAGACCCGTCACAATCGCGCGCTAGCATTTCCGTCGGGGTACTCGAAAAGCGCGCCCAATCGCAAACCGCCGCGGCATCGGAAATGACGCCCGCGCAATATTCCTTAATCGGCGCCATCCAGGGCCTGTGCGTTCCCTTCCGTGGCTTCTCGCGTTCCGGCGCGACCATCTCCACCGGCCTGCTTTTGCGCGTCACGCGAAGAACGGCCGAAGATTTCAGCTTCGCTCTCGCCGTCGTGCTCACCCCGCCCGCGGACGCGCGCGAAATTTGGCGCCTCTATCAGGCCCAGCACCATCAGCTCGCCGGAGTAATTCCCGCCGCCGCACCAAGCATCGTCGGCATGATCTTCGCCTTTTTTGCTGGATTGCTTGCGCTGAAGTGGCTCAGCCGCTGGCTGGAGACGGGCCGCTGGCACCTCTTCGGCATCTATTGCCTCATCGCCGCCGTCGCCGTCGCCTACCTCCACCATCTCGGCTTCTAACGCTGCCACCGCTGTCGCGTTTTTCAAGCACCGAGATCGAGGCCCGACCAATTTAGATGTTCGAGGTATCTGTGGTATTAACTACCTCTATGCTTTCTTCATTTGCGCGGACGATTTGCGCGGCTCTAATTCTCTCGGCGCCTTGGTTTCCTTCCCGAGCGCAGGAGCCGTGCCCGCGCACATTGATCCCTACATCATTCCTCGACTCGCAATTTCGAGCCATCACCGATGTATTGCCAGCTGATATCGAGGGCCGTTTTCACGGAAAGTCGGTAAAGATAACGTCAATTGCCCCCGATCGCCGGCTCCATCGGGCCATATTGTTGCTAGATTCGAGCGGAAGTATGAGCTCTTTGACGGGCGGAATATCCAAATGGGATGTTGCCGTTGCCGTCGCCGACGACTTCTTCAATCAGTACGCGAGCAGCGCGGAGGTTGCACTCTCCACGTTCAACGCTGACATCAGCGTGCTGGCTGGATTTTCCAGCGACAACTCCTCAGTGAGGGCAACGCTACAGGAATTGTCGACTAACCATGTGGACGAACGGGTTCGGGTACGCGGGCTGACGTTCATTCGCAAAGCAGTGTTGAACGCGACACGTCAGTTCGGTCATCCGGGTCCCGCCGATTCAATCATACTCATCACAGATGGAAGAGAGACCCCAGGCGGAAGCTCCGATAAACTCGCGGACGCCCTTGCAGCCGGGATGGTGCGTCTTTTCATCGTCTTTGTGTCGGAACCTATAGGGGGACCAACGCCCGAAGAAATGGCTTCACCGGAAGAGCTGTCGGAAATCGCGGTCAATTCGGGTGGCGGAGTGCTTGCAGGAGTGTACGCTGACGGACGATCGATACACTTGACCGCCGCGGCTCGGAATCTTGCGTCGCTCCCCCAGGATGATTCCTACGGTCGGCCTTCGGACGCGTGGAATCAGCCCACTGGGAGACGTCTGAACCTCGGCCAGCCACTCGACCTCAACTACGATGCAGTGTTACGGGACGATCTGGTCGGTATCCAAATTGCCAGTTCAGATCGGTCGGCCAGACTAAAGATGAAATTTACAAAAGAGGCGACGCATCGCTGGAAGGATCCGCAGATCACTTATCCAAGATATCTCCCTGCCTGCTCCGCAGCCGCAGCGCCGCCCAAGGCGGTCACCCTCGACTCGTCGCACAACTAAAATTAGCTTCCCCGCCGGCCGCTGAAAACTCTTCAGCATCTTATCGCCCCGTCGTCGCCGGCGCCGTAGCCTACCTCCATCATCTCGGCTTCTAACGCTGCCACTGCGCATAAACATTCCATCCCCACGGAGGCAGGTCGTCGGCCGCTGAGTGATGGATCTGTTTTCGCGAATGAAGTTTAGGCGGTGTTTCTTTCCGTAGCGCTTCCCTTCAGGGCAGCTGCCTTAGATGTAACGGAATACTGGCGCAACAGGCGTGACGGTGTTACGCGCTTGCGTACCAAACGTGGGAGCCAGGCGCTCAGCGCCCGGATTTTGCCGCTCTGCTATTTCGGGGCCGTTTCTGCGGAGTTGATTCAGAATTTCGCGGGCGGGGCGCGCCATCGCTTCTCGCCTGCCCGCCATGCAATGGCAGGTGAACAGCCACAAGAGTGCCTCGATTTTCGTGCGAAACTATCTCCAGCCTGCCCGAAAGTTGCCGGACGCGTTCGCGCATCCCTAGGATGCCAACTCCCAGCGGCGCCTTCAGCGCTTCTGAGTTTAGGACCTCCGGACGCACGCCCTTGCCGAAATCCCGTATTTGCAGCACGATTTCATCATCCTTGCTGTGCAAACTCACCTGCACGCGAGACGATCCCGAATGGCGGTGAACGTTTGTAAGGCTTTCCTGCAGGATTCGGAACAGCGCAATTTCCGCTTCGGCGGACATGCGCGGAAAATCCGGCTCCACTTCAATCGGCACTTCTATTCCACTTCGGCGCGCAAATCCCTCTACGTACCATTTCACCGCCGGTCCCAGACCGAGTTCGTCGATCAAAGGCGGATGCAGGAGGTAGGAAAGCGTCCTCACTTCTTCAGTAATTCGTCCGTTGATCGCGGCGCACTCGGACACCAGCCTCCGCACTTCGGAGTCTAGCTCCCCTTCGCGATCCAGCAAGTTCTGGAGCATCATCGATTGCACGGCTAGGCTTTGGCCCGTAATATCGTGCAAGTCTCGCGCGATCCGGCGCCGCTCCTCATCCTGTAGAGACAGTAACCGCGCTGAAACCTCCCCAAGACTTTGCTCCGTCAATTTCAGCTCTTCGGTAACCTTCACCATGGCTGTCAATTCTGTTGCCACCAGGCAGAAATGGATCTCTTTCGAGCCTTTCACTTTCTGCGGACCCAATGTAAAGCGAACCGTGCGGCGGGGTTCATCCCCGGTGCGCAGCACCACCTCTCCAGATGTTTTCTTTCGAATGATCCGCGCCAAATCGTCGCATCCATCCCACTGAACGCAATCGAGCAGTGGCGCGCCGATAAGCCGCTCCCGTGGCGTCCCTAAAATTTCCGCCAGGCGGTCGTTCGCGTACAGGATGCCTCCCGCTGCATCCAGCGTCGCCGCTCCCTCTGAGAAGTTTTCAACCAAAACTCGGTACGGGTGCTCCGAGTCTTGTAACACCACCACCTGATCGCCACCCTTGCCGGAGACCACCAGCGCATCGATCCCGCCCCTTCGGATCGCGTGTACGATTTCCTCGAATTCGGTATGTGGCGTCATCCCCGCCTCCAACCCCGCGTCTACCGCCAAAACTAGGCTCTCCGTCGCGACGAGTGTTTTTTGCTACCCGCCGCCTTACCGTTCCTCTTAGATGCTTCTTGCTCGCGAATGTCCAGGCCCACCAACACCCGCTCGGTGTCCGACAAATCGCCAATGATCTTGCGCAAAGGCACGGGAACCTGGCGTACTAGCGTCGGTATGGCCAGTATTTGGTGGTCCTGCGCCAGCGCAGGATTTTTCAGCAGGTCAACGACAAATATCTTGTAGCGCCCGCTGAGATGTTCCGAGCAAATCGTTTTCAGATTGGAAATCGCGGCAAGCGATTTCGGAGTCTGGCCCGCGACGTACAGTCGCAGCAGCATTTCCTGTTTAGAGCTATTTCCTGTATCGGTTTTTCTCACTGAGTTTTGCCTTTCGCCGGATCCATTCGCAACATTATACCGAAGAACCAGCGCGGCGGCTCTTCGCCATATCATCTCGATCCTCCCGCGCCTGCGCCGTGCGTTGTTCCTCTTCCTCAACGCGCCGTTCGGTCGTCTGGACCTGAGAGGACAGTTCCGCTTGTAGAGCCGCGATCTGCGCTTCCAGAGCCAGGCGTTTCCGAAGCGCCTCGTTCTCTTTGAGCTGCACTTCCTGCCGGCGGATTTTCGTCTCAGCCAGTTCTTTCGCCTGTTGCGCCACGCGCGAAGAACCAGTGAGCACCCCGCCCACGCCAACATAGACGGGAACCAGATCGATCCCGTCTCCTGATATCACGAATTCACGAACTTGATTGGAGTGCGCCATGCCACGGGATTTCAGGACGTAAATACAACGATTCCGTTCGCCATTCAGCTCCACGTCGCGAAGCAGTATCCACGAGTCCGCCAGGGAGGAGACGCCGATGTCCGTGCTTTCCAAGTCTTCGCTGCGGCTGGTGAGATCCACAAACAGGGCCGTGATGCCATTCGTCTTCAGGAAATCGATCAGCCGCATGAGCATCGACTTCGCTTCCAACTCCGAACCTCCGGTCAGGAGATTGGTTACTGGGTCCACCACCACCGCCCTCGGCTTCCATTTCTCCACCAATTTGTGGATGCGCAGCAGGTGCATTTCCAGGCCGTATTGCGTCGGCCGCGACGCTTCGTGAATCAACAGTTCTTTCCCGGCCCACTTTTCGAGGTCGAGGCCTACGGACCGGACATTTCGAGCCACCTGCTCCGGCGATTCTTCAAAGCCGATATATAGACAGCGTTCGCCCCTCCCACAGACTGCGGAGGCAAAAGCGGTCGCCAGGGTGGTCTTGCCTGTTCCTGCCGTGCCGCTTACCAGGACGCTCGATCCCCGGTAAAATCCCTTCCCCTCCAGCATTTCGTCTAGAGCCGCAATCCCCGAGGATACCCGCTCGTTGCTCACCTTGTGGTGCAGCCGGAGACCGCTGAGAGGAAGGACTGACATTCCGGATTCATCGATCAGGAAGGGATACTCGTCCATTCCATGCTGCGTGCCTCTGTACTTCACCACGCGCATGCGGCGCACGGATGTCTGATCCGTGACGCGATGGTCCAACAGGATGACGCAGTCGGAGACGTATTCTTCCAGCCCTTCGCGGGTCAGAGTTTTGTCTCCTTTTTCGGCCGTCACCACCGTGGTCAGCCCGCGCTCTTTCAGCCAACCGAAAAGGCGGCGAAGCTCGGCGCGGAGGATGCGCTGGTTCGCGAAGCTGGAAAAAAGGGCCTCAATGGTATCGAGCATCACGCGTTTGGCGTGGACCACTTCGACGGCGTGCTGAAGGCGGATGAAGAGGCCTTCAAGATCGAATTCGCCGGTCTCGTGAATCTCACCGGGGTCAATGCAGATGTGATCCAGAAAGAGTTTCTTTCTTGACGCCAGATCGTTGAGGTTGAATCCAAGAGAAGCTACGTTGCGGGCTATCTCGTCCGGCGATTCCTCAAAAGCGATCAGCACTCCGGGCTCATCGAACTGGGCAGCTCCTCGAACCAAAAATTCGATTCCCAGCATCGTCTTACCGCTTCCCGGACCTCCGCAGAAGATCGTGGTGCGGCCTCGCGGAAGCCCACCGTTGGTGACGTCGTCCAGACCCCGGATTCCCGTAGGAGCCTTGTCGATAGGCGCAAGAACGTGAGTTGGCACTTGGGGCGCAATTCTGGGCTTCGCAGGCACCGAAACTACCTCCATTGAGTTGAATTGAACGAAAGGCCTGAACACGCTTGTGCGACCGCCTGGTCAACTGCTTGGCAACTCTATCTCGTTCAACCAGCTAAGGTTGCACCATCCCGCGCCGAACCGCGTACCGCACCAGGCTGGCCGTCTCGTGAATATCGAGCTTCTGCATCAGCCGTGTTCGGTGCGACTCAGCTGTCTTCACCGAGATTCCCAGAATCGTTCCCACGTCCTTGGTCGATTTGCCTTCGGCAACCAGCTGCAGCACTTGCCGCTCGCGCGGCGTCAGTGAATCAGCGGGCTTCTTGGACTTGGTTCGATAGGCTTCCATCAGGGAACGCGAAATCCCCGGGCTGAGATAGACTTCACCGGCCGAAACCCGCCGCATCGCATCGACCAGATCGCGAGCCGCCTGGCTCTTCAAAACGTAGCCTTTTACACCGGCATCGAGCGCCTGGGAAAGATACGGTTCTTCATCATGCTGGGTGAGAAGGATCGTCTTGACCTTCGGAAAGGTACGGCTGATGATGCGGGCAGCCTCCAGCCCGTTCAGAGCCGGCATCGCGATATCCATGACCATGATGTCGGGATGCTGTAGTTCGGCTTGACGCACAGCTTCCTGGCCCTCAGCCGCCTCCGCTACGATTTGAAAGCCTTCACGTTCAAGAAGAGATTTCAAGCTCTCTCGAACCAAGGCATGATCCTCAGCTAATCCAACACGAATGGGCACGTATGGCTCCTTGGAACTCGACGGGGCAACGCACGAATCCTGGCTAGCTCCGCTAGGCCCGCAATTAACGAATCCTTTCGTCTAAAAGGAATCAACCATAAAACAAGGCTTAGTCGTACCGCAATCGGGCAGACTCTCTGCGTCGTTTATAACTAGATATATATATAGGCGCGCTGAAAATTAGCCGATCAACCTGATTGTCTATCGGTTCCCGCCGTGCGAAAAGTCCGATGGGGAGTGGCGCTAGCCGCCTGAGGGTACTGGCAACGGGGGCTGGACATGAAAAGGATGCGGGTATTGATATCGGGTGATCGTCAGATCGTCCACATGATGCTGCGACACATTACTCGCCATCCCGCCTACAATTGGCACGTTTGCGGTGAAGCCGCTGACGGCCCGTCCGCCATTAGCAAAGCCTTTGAGCTCAGGCCCGATCTCATCGTCCTCCATGCCAGGATGCCGTTCCTGGACGGAGTCACGTCAGGACGAAGAATCCGAGCTTTCCTACCAGAATCTCCGATTTTTATTTGTACCTCCTTCGCGCTTTTTCGCTTGGAAGCTCTGGCCAGGTGAGCCCGCAGATATGCACGCGAATGTCGCGGCATCGCCGGTGATGGAGTTCCAGCTGTATCCCCGCCTGCACGAGAACTGTACCCGTGGCCAGTAGAATTATCACCTCAAACTGCTATCGTCAATCTGTGGTCACGTGCGCACCGGAGCAAATCGTTGCCGAAACGGCGGCCGCCAGCCGCAAGGAGAGGACTGCGCACCTCCCGAAGCGAAAACGCCCCAACCGTCGTTTTGCAGAAATACGCCCGTCGGCGAAAGCGCTCTTGCCCGCGAGCCACTCGTGCACCCTCGCCTGGGTCGAAGAGCCGCTAGTCGCCAAGCGGTCAATTCGGCCAGATCGACACACCGATCGAGTAGAATGCAACTTAAGTACCTGTGGAATCAGTAGCTTGGTTCTGACAGATCGCTACAGTCTCGTCGCTGGCCTGAAAGGGTTTTTGCGCGGCGAAAACGGCGGGATCGTGGGCCGAGTCGGCGCTTGATCGCCGAACTTGTCCGGCTGCGGCCATCCACTTTGCGACTTCTACCGGCCGCTTACGGCTAGGTTGTGGGATCCGGCAAAGAGGAAGAGTCCAGAGCTGGCCGTTTGCGGCAGCCACCATGTTCTCCGCAGCAAGCCGTTTCCGCTACGCTGCATGCGGCGGGCAATGAAATCCAGAGCCACAGGCGCCACCTGAATGGCGGCATAAAGCCCGGCCGACCCGGCAAACGGACGAATCAGCGGGTCGGCCTCCACTGCTCCACGTGAAATCGCGGCGCGCGTGGTGTAAGCATCGAAAGTGGCCGCGCTGTGGTCGGCGATCGAAAGGAGGATCCAAGCTTTTCGCGAAGGCGCGTTCTCAACGCCGATAGTCTTGGTTCGCTTGCCGGTGGGAAGTTCCGGCACATGAATCGTTTCCAGCGTCTGCGAGTTCTGGGCGGCGGGGGCAGCGCTATCCGCGTAAAGAGTGGCAGATCCCGAATCAGTTGCAGCCGCTGTATCAGCGGCCGGCTTGTTCGGGACCGGGGCCGCAGGCAGCGCGTTCGCGGGCTGGGCGGACGCAACGGCGGCAACAGCGGCTTTCGGGACGGCTTGGATGTTCGGCGTGATCTGAAACAGGAGAACAGCAAATGCCAGGACCAAGTGGTCTCCTTGATGTTGCAATTCCCGAAAGAGCACGACCAGTACCACGGTACCGGCTGTAGCTAAGTTGCAGCGCTGCATAGATTTTCGGATCAAGAGGCGGCTTGTGTTTGGGGGCGAACTGATTTTCGGTCGCGAAAGTGGCAAAACCATTCCATATTGTGCCAAGAATTTTTCTCAGGCTTATAACCGATGATGATTCACGAACGGGGCCAGTTCAGATGCGCGAGCGCCGGGCGGCGTGCCTGATGCTCGTCGCTCAGCGCGATTTCGCGATGGATTGGAGACTTTCGCGGGCGGCGGAGAGGGTGCGGTCGATATCCTCGCCCGTGTGAGCTGCCGACACGAACAGCGCCTCGAACTGCGAGGGCGGCAGCAGCACCCCGCGCGAAAGCATCTCGCGGAAAAATGCCGCAAATAACGAGGTATCGGAGCGCTTGGCTTGCGAGTAAGTGGTCACCGAATCGGAGTTGAAGAACAGCGTGAGAAGCGAGCCGACCGCGTTCACTTGGCCAGGAATGCCGGAATCCTTCACCGCATCCCGCAGCCCTTCAGCCAGCCGTTCGGCTTTCACGCCCAGCGATTCGTAAAAGCCTTCTGATTGCAGCATCGGCAGGCTGGCATGGCCGGCGCGCATTGCCAGAGGGTTTCCGGAAAGCGTGCCCGCCTGATAGACGGGGCCAAGCGGCGCGACCATCTCCATGAACTCGCGCCCCCCGCCGTAAGCCGCAACCGGCAGCCCCCCGCCGATGATTTTCCCGAGAATCGTCAGATCCGGCTGGACGCCGAACACTTTTTGCGCGCCGCCGTTGGTAAGACGAAAGCCGGTGATCACTTCATCGAAGATCAGCAACGCGCCATCTCGGGTGGTGATTTTGCGAAGCGACTCTAGGAAGCCGGAAGCTGGGGGGACCACGCCCATATTGGCAGCGACCGGTTCAACTATGATTGCAGCGATTTTCCCCGCGTGTTCGGCGAAAAGGCGCTCGACGGCTGCCGCGTCGTTATAGGGCGCGTTCAGAGTGAGCCTCGCGGATACTTCCGGTACTCCGGGGCTGGAAGATATCGACAAAGTGGCCAGGCCCGAGCCGGCCTCGGACAGAAACGCGTCCGCGTGGCCATGGTAGCCGCCCTCGAATTTGAGGATCAGGTCGCGGCCGGTGGCGGCGCGTGCCAGGCGGATGGCAGACATCGCAGCTTCGGTTCCCGAGCTAACGAAGCGGATTTTTTCGATCGACGGAATCGCGCCCGCGATGTGCTCGCCCAGCTCAATTTCAAGCAACGACGTCATGCCGTAGCTGGTGCCACGCTCGGCCTGGTCAGCGATGGCCGAGACAACCTCCGGGTGGGCATGGCCGAGAATCAGCGCGCCCCAGGAGCAGATGTAGTCGATGTATTCGCGGCCGTCCACGTCCCACACGCGAGACCCTAAGGCGCGGTCGATCACCAGCGGCGTGCCGCCGACCGCGCGGAATGCGCGGACGGGACTATTCACGCCGCCGACGAGGATTTTCTGAGCGCGGTCGAAGAGCGCGGAAGAGCGCGGGCGTTTCGCGTGGGCGGCTGATTGATCGGAATGTTTCGATGTTCCGCTAGCCATTGGGATTGCGGTTCAGCAGTGCTTCAGCCACCGCGCCAGGTCTTTGGCATGATAGGTGAGCACGATGGAAGCACCGGCACGCTGAATGCCGGTCATGATTTCCAGAACGATGCGCTGCTCGTCGATCCAGCCATTGCGCGCCGCGGCTTTCACCATGGAGTATTCGCCGCTCACGTTGTAGGCGGCAACGGGCACATCGAAGCGTTCGCGAACGGCGCGGATCACGTCAAGATAAGGCAGCGCAGGCTTGACCATGATGATGTCCGCGCCTTCCTCAAGGTCAAGCGCCACTTCGTGGAGTGCTTCGCGGGAGTTCGCTGGGTCCATCTGATAGCTGCGGCGATCGCCAAACTGCGGCGTGGAGTCGGCAGCTTCGCGAAATGGCCCATAGAAAGCCGACGCGTATTTTGCCGCATACGAGAGGATGGCGATGTCGGTAAAGCCGTTGGCGTCGAGCTTTTGGCGGATCGCGGCGACGCGGCCATCCATCATGTCCGAAGGCGCGACCATATCGGCTCCAGCGCGCGCGTGCGAAAGTGCGGCATTGGCGAGCAGATCGATGCTCGGATCGTTGAGTACTTCGCCGTCTCTCACCACGCCGCAATGGCCGTGGCTTGTGTACTCGCAGAGGCAAACATCCGTGATGATGAGCAGATCGAGCTTGGCTTTGCCGATTGCGTCGATGGAGCGTTGCACGGCGGCGTTGGGATCGGCTGCTTCGGAACCTGTTTCGTCCTTGTGCTCGGGCAGGCCGAAGAGAATCACAGCGGGAATACCTAGATCGGCGACCTCGCGGCATTCTTCCACAATGAGATCGGCCGATTGCTGGTAGATGCCGGGCATGGAACGAATTTCTGTGCGGATGCCCTTGCCGGGACAAGCGAACATTGGGTACACCAAGCCGCTGGCGGAAAGGCGCGTTTCGCGGACGAATCCGCGGAGCGTTTCGGAACGGCGCAGGCGGCGAGGACGATGAGTTGGAAAGGTCATTGCCCCACTTTCGCTGATCCTCTTGCGATGAAGAATTCGTGCATCGACTTCACAATCGCGCTCGCACTCGGCTGTGGCGATTCGATCCCGACGCGCACCCCCGCGGCGCGAATGGCGCCAGCTGTGGTGGGGCCGATTGCTCCGAACGCGGAATCCTTCGCGAGTTGTTCCATCGTCTCTTCGCCGACGGCCTGCGCAAAATTCCTGAATGCCGACGGGCTGGCGAAAAAAATCATGTCCGTCTCATCGCGCCGAATGCGAGCCAGTGCGTTGCTATCGAGTGATTTTGGCATACAGGCGCGATAGGCCACAACACAAGTAACGAAGGCTCCGACCTCGCGAAGCGCTGTGGGGATTCGTTCGTCCGCCTGATCGCTTTGCGGCAGAAGAATTCTCTGTCCGCGCGCTAACGAAGCGAGTGCAGACACGAACTCCGCGCCGGATCGTGCGTTCGACGCGACGAAGTCCGGCGGCCATTCAAGCTTTGTCGCCACTTCGGCAGTAGCATTCCCGAGCGCGGCCACTTTTGGCCGACGGGAAGTTGGCGCTGAATGTGCTGTGCCTCGCGCGCGGTGGCGCCGTGTGAAAAAGCGCACGGCGTTCTGACTGGTAAATGTGAGCCAATCGAATTCATCTAAATGGGAGATTGCGGAATCGAGCGGGCCATAATCGTCTGGGGCGGCAAATTCGATACATGGAAAAAGTATGACGGAAGCGCCGGCATCGGTGAGCGCGCGGAAAAACGTGGGCGCCTGCTCGGGCGCGCGAGTCATCACTATGCGCTTACCTGCTAGCGGTTTGTCGGTAACGGACATCGCGCCTGCCTTTATGTGGCCGCCGCGCGTTAAGAACCATGGCCGATCGTTCGCCCGGCCATGCGCAAAATATTGTCGGCGCCTGCTTCGAGCAGAGAAGCGCCCAGGCGTTCGCCAATTAAAGCGGCATCGGTGACTGGACCCTCTTCGCTCGATTGTACGTGTTCCGAGCCGCGCGGCGAAAACACAGCGGCTTCGAGGTACAAAATATCGCCGCGCACGTGGGCCAGTGCTCCCAATGGAATCTGGCAACCGCCTTGAAGCTTGCGAAGGACGGCGCGTTCGGCGGTGACGCACGCGCGCGTTTCGGCGTGATCGAGAGTTGCAACGAATCCGGCGGTTTCGACGTCGCCGGAGCGCGTCTCGATTCCCAGCGCGCCCTGGCCAACCGCCGGAAGCATGATTTCTTCGTCGAGGACCTGCGTAATTTTTCCGGCGAGACCCAGCCGATTCACGCCGGCCATCGCTAAAACAATGGCGTCAAATTCGCAGGATCCCAGCTTGTTGATACGCGTATCGACATTGCCCCGCAAATCGGCGACCTCCAGATCGGGCCGGTGGTGCCGCAACTGTGCCTGCCGCCGCAAGCTACTGGTGCCCACGCGCGCTCCGAAAGGCAAAGTCTTCAGCGTGCGGCCCTGGCGCGAGATCAGGCAATCGCGCGGGTCTTCGCGCTGCGTGATGGCCGGAAAAGCGAGCCCGGCCGGCGTTTCGGTGGGCACATCTTTCATGCTGTGCACGGCAAGATCAACAGAGCCAGCGAGCAATGCGTCTTCGAGCTCCTTGATAAAAATTCCTTTGGCGACATTTTCGGCGCTGTATTCCGCGAGCGGTTTCGCGACTGAGGCAGTTTGCATATGATCGCCAGAGGTGCGGACGCGGACAAAGTCAATTTCCACGCCGGCCGATTCTCTGATGCGGTCAGCGATGAAATTCGCTTGCCACAGAGCGAGGGCGCTGCCGCGCGTCCCGATACGCAGGCGCTTCACTCGCCGCGTCCGCCGGAGTTGCCGTCGCTTCCCTTCGAGGAGATTCCGAAGAGGTGCCGCAGTGCGTCCAGCGCTCCCAGATGTCCACGCATCGCGTGAGTCTGCCGCAGCCGCTCGGCTGGCTCCGTCAGCAAACGTTCGACAAGCTCTTCAGTGATTTCGGCGAGGCGTTGGCGTTCTTCTCCGGAAATGTGCTGCAACGCAGCGAGGCGCTCACGCAGCAAATCTTCGCGATGGCGGTGAAAATGTCCGCGCAGCTCGTCCACAATGGAGCCGGCGGCCAGCGCGGCGCGCCAGGATTCGAATTTAGCCACGTGCTCGGCGACGATCAATTCAGCACGCGGGATTTCGGCCTCGCGGGCGCGGCGGTTTTGTTCCACGATTTCGCCGAGGTCGTCCACGTTGTAGAGGTAGAGATTGTAGAGCCCAGCGACGTCCGGAGCGACATTGCGCGGCACGCCGAGATCGACCACGAAAATGGGCCGTCCGGCCCTCGCGCCGACCGCGGTTTCGAGCATCGGCCGCGTAAGCACAGGTTCGGAGCCGCCTACCGATGTGACGATCACATCAGGGACGCCCAGCACGGATTCCAGCGATTGCCACGGCACGGCTTTACCACCCATGCGCTGGGCGAGTTCTTCGGCGTGATCGAACGAACGATTCACCACTTGCAACCTGCC
Organism: Candidatus Acidiferrales bacterium; assembly: GCA_050747045.1. GTDB lineage: Bacteria > Acidobacteriota > Terriglobia > Acidiferrales > UBA7541 > Palsa-295. Next base: position 13,669 of record JBOGNC010000018.1, read on the forward strand.
GATGCCGCGATTGCGCAAATGCTCGACCACCTGATCGGCAACGGCTCCAGCGCCCACGATCAGCGCCGAGCGTCCTTTGAGGTTGCCGAACACACGCTCGGCGAGCTTGACGCCAGCGAAAGCCACGGACATGGGCCGCGCGCCCACCTCCGTCTCCGCGCGAATTCGCTTCCCTACTTCGAGCGCGCCCTGAAACGCGCGATTCAACACCGGACCCGTGGAACCGTATTCGAGTGCTTGGCTATATGCCGTGCGGAGCTGTCCGAGGATTTCCGCCTCGCCGAGGAGCATGGAATCGAGCCCCGCGGCTACGCGATAGAGATGCTGAATCGCGTCACGGCCGATCCAGCGGTAAAAGCGGCCGTCAAAATCGGCTCGCGGAATGCGGTGGAAGGAGGTGAGAAATTCCTCCATCGCCTCGGTTACCGGCACACCGGTGTCCGCTGGAACTCCGTAGAGCTCGCTGCGATTGCAAGTGGAAAGCACCACCGCTTCCTGGAGGATTCCTTGCTGCCGGAGCGAGGTGGCGGCCGCGCGAGCTTGTTCAGCCGTGAATGCTACGCGCTCGCGAAACTCAACAGGCGCGGAACGGTGATTGCAGCCGATCAGAGCGATCTGCGCGGTAGCTCGGGGATCGGCGGCAGCCAATGGCTTCGTATTGGAAGGTGTGGTGGCCATCAGAGGAATCGGTGAAAGTTCGTGAAATACAAGTTCACAGCCGTGTAGCTGAACAGCACCACTGCAAAATTGAGCGCGCAAATTTTGGCTGCGCGTGCGCCTCGCCATCCAGACGTGCGCGAGAGGCTAAGATACGCCACATATATGACGAAAATCGCCAGCGTAACCACTACTTTCGGATCGGTCCATGTGATCGTGCCGGTAAGGCGGCGTTCGTACATGAAGCCGAGCGACACGCCGACGATCATCGTGGCAAGCCCCACATAGACGCTGCTGCGCGACATGCGATCGAGCACGTCGAGCGCCGGCAAACGCCAGAACGCGGCGCTGGTGTGCCGGGAGCGCAATACACGGTCCTGAAGCAAGTACACCAAACTGAGAAGGAACGAGAGTCCGAAAGCAGCGTAAGCCCAAGTGTCGAGCGTGACATGCAAGGCAAAGAGCGGACCGCCCGCAGAGGGGGATGCCAGAATCTTATTTGGCGCGAAGGCGGCAACGAGCACGATCCACACCACCAGAACTGACGTGACTAGAGCGCCGACGGAGCGTTGCCGATGCAGAAATTCCAGGCCCAGATACGTGACTGCCAACAGCCATGCAAAAAGCGACATAGATCCGTATAGATCGTCGTACGGCACCGCATGAATCCAGTGCGACCGCTCCAGCAGCGCGAAATAATGGCAGACAATTCCGGACGCCAGAAGAAAGGACGCTAACCGGCCCAGCCATACGTCGGGTGCATACAGAATTCGGGCATAGCAGGCAAAACTCGCCGCGTACACCACGATGCTGACGTAGGTCATGTAATGATGCATATCGACCGGTTTTTCCCCAGTGGGAAATTATATCGCGTATTGCGGCTTAGAACCCGCCAGATTGAGCTAGTGAATAATCCGGGAGAGAGGCGGTTCGCGGCCAGGGCCTCGGACGGGCGGCTAGCGATTTCTGCTATCATGGATGAGAAAACTTCCGTCCAATGAATGAGAAACGCGAAAACAAGCGGGCATTGCTGCTGCGCGCCTCCCGCAGCGAGCCAACCGAGCGCGTGCCCGTGTGGATCATGCGGCAAGCGGGCCGATACTTGCCGGAGTACCAGGCTGTTCGCGCGAAGCATAGCTTTCTGGAAATCTGCAAAACGCCGGAGATCGCCGCGGAAGTGTCGATTCAGCCGCTACGCGCGCTCGGCGTCGATGCGGTGATTGTGTTCTCCGATATTTTGGTGGTCGCCGAAGCGATGGGGCTTCCGCTCGATGTACCCGATTCGGGACCGGTGCTTTCAAATCCCGTACGTGACTTGGCCAGCGTGCGACGGCTGCGCGATTTCGATCCCGATGTCGAGACAAAATTTGTGGGCGATGCGATACGCACGATCCGCAAAGAGATAGGCGCGGACGTGCCCATTATAGGTTTTGCAGCCGCACCCTGGACTCTGGCGTGTTACATGATTGAAGGGCGGACGCGGGGAGACGTTTCGCGCGCCAAGGAGATGTTGCGCGACGAACCGGATACAGCACGAGAACTACTGGATCGCATCGCGAGTTCGACAGCCGCGTATTTGCGCGCGCAGGTCGCAGCAGGCGCGGACGTGGTACAACTTTTCGACACCTGGGCCGGAGAGTTGGCACCGGAACAGTACGCGGAGTTCGAACTCGCGGCGACGCGAGCGGTTATTCAGGCGCTTGCGGATGCGGGCGTGCCACGGATCTTGTTCGCCAAGGGCTCAGCGCGGCACCTGAGCAATTTGGCAAAAACCGGCGCGGACGTCCTGAGCGTGGATTGGAACACCGATTTGAGCGATGCGCGCCGGGAATTGGGTGATCGCGTGGCGCTGCAAGGGAACGTGAATCCTTCGATATTGTTGGGCGATGAGGACGGTGTACGCCGCGCGGCGCGCGAAACAGTGGAGAAAACCGGCGGCTTCGCGCATATCTTGAACCTCGGCCACGGAATTTTGCCGGACACGCCGGTGGCAAATGCAAAGGCGTTCGTTCAAGCAGGTCAAGCGGCGCCAGTTGTGGCGCGCGTGCAAATGGGGCGCGCGGAATAGCGAGCGACTACGCTGCTAGAATGAACGGACCGGAATCGTCGATGGCGGAAACCAAAATAAAGCCGGAAAGCCCGATCGAGATCGCGCAGATTTCGGACGAAGTTCTAGAGAAATACAATCGTCCCGGGCCGCGCTATACCAGTTATCCCACCGCGCCGGTATGGAAAGGAGATTTCGGCCCTGCCGATTTCGAAGCGGCGGCTGCGAAAGCAAATGAGCGCGGCACGCCCGTGTCGCTCTACATGCATCTCCCGTTCTGCGAGAGCCTGTGTCTCTTTTGCGCGTGCAACGTATCGATTCAGAAAGACAAGCGCGTCACGATTCCGTATCTTGCGGCGCTGAAGCGGGAAATCGAACACGTTTCCCCGATGGTTTCGCGAAAACGCCCGGTAATTCAATTTCACTGGGGCGGCGGCACGCCCACGTACCTTTCTCCCACGCAGATGGAAGATCTTTTTGGATACACGAGCGAGCGTTTCACTTTTGCAGATGACGCGGAGATCGGCATCGAAGTCGATCCGCGCGTGACCACGGTCGCACACCTCGAAGCACTGCGGCGGCTGGGATTCAACCGGTTGAGCATGGGCATTCAGGATTTTCAGCCGAAAGTGCAGGAGACCATCCATCGCGTGCAGCCGTATGAAATGACGCGCGATCTGATCGTGGCGGCGCGCAAGCTGGGATTTCGCAGCCTCAACGTCGATTTAATTTACGGGCTGCCATATCAGTCCGCCGAAGCCTTTCGGACCACCATCGAGCAGGTGCTGACGCTGGCGCCGGATCGCGTGGCGATGTTCAGTTACGCGCACGTGCCGTGGCTGAAGAAACAGCAGGGCTCGTTCCAGGGACATTTGCCAGAGGGCCGCGAGAAATTTCGCATCCTGCGCGCCGGACTAGCAGGGTTTCTGGGCGCGGGCTACGTGTACATCGGCATGGACCATTTCGCGCTGCCCGATGACGAGCTCGCTATCGCGCAACAGAACCGCTCGCTGCACCGTAATTTTCAGGGCTACACCACAAAAGCGGGCGCGGACCTCTATGGCATGGGTGTGAGCGCCATCAGCTCCATCGGCGCGGCTTACGCGCAGAATCGGCGCGAGGTGCCCGCTTATCAGACCGTGGTGGAAGAGAGCGGCACGGCCACGATGCGCGGTTACCGGCTCTCAGAAGACGACGAGATTCGCCGCGAAGTGATCGGGCGGCTGCTCTGCCACACCGTGATTCCAAAGAGCGAGATCGAGCGCGACTTCGGCATCGACTTCGATGAATATTTCGGGGAGGAACTCGAGCGCCTCGAGGAATCCCGCGTTGAAGGGCTGGTCGCGCTGGCGCCGGGCGAAATCCGAGTCACTCCGCTGGGACGCATCTTTATCCGCAATGTGGCCATGATTTTCGACCGCTATCTGCGAGAGCAGCAGATGGACCAGAAGCCGCTTTTTTCAAAGACGCTGTAACGAGGGCGCATGCCCGATTCACAATTTCCCGATTCCAAACAAGTGATTGTGATCGGTGGTGGAATTTCCGGGCTGGCGTGCGCGTACAAGTTGCAGCAGCGCGGCGTGCCGGCGAAGCTGCTCGAAGCGAACGACCGTCCTGGCGGCCTGATCGGCTCTGTTGAGAAGGGCGACTTCCTTTTCGAATCCGGCCCGCAAAGTTTTCAAGGCACGGAAACCCTTCTGCAGCTCATTCGTGAATTGGGGATCGAAAGTGAGCTATCAAAGGCTGACCCGAAAGCGCCTCGCTACGTGCTGCGCAAAGGCAAGCTGCTGAAAATCCCGATGTCCCCTCAGGCAATCTTGGGAACTTCCCTTCTGGGACTCGGCTCACGCTGGAAAGTCGTATCGGAGCCGTTCCGCAAGACGCACCCGCCCAGCAAGGAAGAATCCGTCGCCAACTTCGTGCGCCGCAAATTTGGACACGAAATTCTCGAATACCTCGTTTCGCCATTCGTGTCCGGCGTGTATGCCGGCGATCCCGAAAAATTGAGCCTGCGCGCGGCGTTCCCCACGCTCGAAGAGTGGGAGCGCGAGCATGGCAGCGTGTTGCGTGGCGCTATGAAATCGCGCTCGGCGCAATCCAAGAATTCCCAGGGCGCGCCGCCGCTTTGTTCGTTTCGCCGCGGCGTTGCCACCCTGACGCGCTCGGTTGCAGCTAAGTTGGGTGATCGATTTCAGCCGGGAGCTCGGGTAGTTGAAGTGCGTCCATGCGAAGGCGGCGGAGAAGGCGTCTCGCAAATTCAATTCACTCGAAACGGTCGGCGCGAAAGAGTTCCTGCTAGTGCGGTCGTGATCGCCACGCCAGCGACTGAAGCGTCGCGGCTTGTTGAAACGATTGCTCCGTCTCTCGCACCTGCGCTCGCGGGAATCGCTTACGCTCCGGTCGCCGTCGTCGGATTGGGATACTACGCCAAGCAGATCGGGCAGCCGCTTGAGGGATTTGGCGTCTTGATCCCGCGCGCAGAGAGAATTCGCACGCTCGGCATCATCTGGAATTCGTCGCTATTTGCCGGGCGCACTGGGACTGGTCGAGTCGCCATAACTGGCATCATCGGCGGCGCCACCGATCCGTCGATCATCCAGGAGGCCGACGATGTGATTGTTTCGATCGTCCAACAAGATTGCGAGGGAGTGCTGGGAATCACTGGGCCCCCGATTACGACGTCCTTGTGGAAACATCCGAAAGCTCTGCCGCAGTACGATTTAGGACACGGGCACGTGGTCAACGCAATTCGCGAAGGCGCCCGAACCAAGCCCGGTTTGTTTTTCACCGGCAATTATCTGGGCGGTCCTTCGATCGGAAAGTGCGTCGAGGAAGGCTTCGCCGCCGCGGATGCAGCCGCCGCATACCTGCAAGGGGGCGCCTTCGGCCGTTCGTAGCAACTGAGCATCGAAAATCACAATCCAGCCATCTTAGGTTGGCCATTACGAAATCACCCGCTATAATGCGTTCGAGAACGCAATGCCGCCTACGCAAAAATCCCGGCGTGAAGCGCTCGAGCAGTTCGTGGCGCAAAAGCCCAGCGACGCGTTCGCTCGCTATGGCCTCGCGCTCGAATGCGCGAATCTCGGAGACGACGAAGCTGCCGCCACTCATTTTCAAAAGCTTCTCGACGACAATCCACAGTACGTCGCCGGCTACTTTCAATTTGGGCAACTCCTGGGACGCATCGGGCGAATCGCAGAAGCGCGCAAGGTGCTTTCGGACGGAATTGTAACGGCGCAGAAAACTGGCGATGCGCATGCGCGCGATGAGATGGAGGCGGCTCTGAGCATGCTCAGCTGACCCAGCCGAGCCCCGAGACGTGCCCAAATGGAAAGACCTGCACGCATACCGCTTTTTCCTCTCGACGTGGTGCTCTTGCCGCAGATGCCATTGCCGCTGCACATCTTCGAGCCGCGCTACAAAGTGATGATTCAGCGCTGCCTGGGCGAAAAAATCGAGTTTGGCATGATTCTGGCCACCAGCCAGGGCATCGCCTCGGTCGGCTGCATGGCGGAAATCGTCAGCAAGGTTCGCGATTACTCCGACGGCCGCTTGGACATACTCGCCGAAGGGCGCGCGATTTTCCGGCTCGAACATTTGCTTGACGAGAAGGAGTACTATGAGGGCCGCGTCGAGTATCTGCAGGACACCCCGCATTCGCGCGACGCCGAGAAAGAGTTGAAGCTGCTCGGAGGTTTCGCCGAATGTCACGAATTGCTAGCTGGCCGAGCTTGGGCTGGCGCGAGTGAGCGAGAATTGCCAATTCTTGCGTATCATTTAGCCGCGCAGCTTCCCGTCGAGCTCGAAATTCGTCAGGTGTTGCTCGAAACGCGTTCCGAGAATGAGCGGCGGGGCGTGCTGCTACGTTGGATTGCGGATTTCCTGCCGAAACTCAAGGAACGCCAACGCGTGCAAAAGCGCTCCTCGGGCAATGGCCATGCCTACATAAATTAAGCGGAGCGCGCAGATTAGGACGAGAGATTTTACGCGCGGCCAACTTATCTGAGCGATGTTCAATCCAAATTAGGATGGCGCGGGGCGTTCTTCTATAATGGAAAAGAATCGCGTGATGGAAAGCGTCGTTGGCTTTCCAAGGGGAGCGGTCGCCCCAAGGTGAAACGAATGAGCAGTCATCCAAAAACATTGGGCGAGCTTCGCAAGAGTCAGTGGTCGGAAGAACGAATCGCCGACCGCACGGTTCGGCAGGAGGCTCGCGAAAATCTTCTCCAGAAAATGGAGAAAGGCGAGGAACTCTTTCCCGGGGTTCATGGCTACGACGATACGGTGATCCCGCAGATCGTCAACGCTCTGCTCTCGTGCCATCACTTTATTCTTCTCGGCCTTCGCGGCCAGGCTAAGTCGCGCATCCTGCGCGGACTGGTGGCCTTTCTCGATGCGCAAGTTCCTTATGTAGCGGGTTGCGAGATCAACGACAACCCATACCGCCCGCTCTGCCGCGGTTGCCGCGATCGAATTGCCGTCGAAGGCGAGGGCACGCCCATCGCCTGGATTCCGCGCGAGCAGCGCTACGTGGAAAAGCTGGCTACGCCGGACGTAACTATCGCAGACATGATCGGCGACGTGGATCCCATCAAAGCTGCTCGCGGGGGCCGCAATCTTTCCGACGAGCTGACTATTCACTACGGTTTACTGCCGCGCGCCAATCGCGGAATCTTCGGCATCAACGAATTGCCGGACCTCGCCGGAAAAATCCAGGTAGGCCTGTTCAACATCATGCAGGAAGGCGACGTGCAGATTAAAGGGTATCCGGTGCGGCTGGCGCTGGACATACTGATGGTCTTCACCGCGAATCCGGAAGATTACACCGCGCGCGGCAAGATCATTACCCCTCTGAAAGATCGCATCGGTTCCGAAATTCGTACGCACTACCCTGCTACGGTCGCCGAAGGCATGTCCATCACCGCGCAGGAAGCCTGGACGAAACGCGACGGGAAGCGCCGCATCGAAATTCCCGAATACGTGCGCGAGGTTGTGGAAGAAATCGCGTTTCAGGCTCGCGACGACAAGCGCGTCGACCGCCGCTCCGGCGTCAGCCAGCGCCTGCCGATCAGCACCATTGAAAATGTGCTCAGCAGTGCCGAACAGCGCAGCGTCCGCAGCCACGAGTCAACGGTGGTGGCCCGCGTGGGAGACATCTACGCAGCTATTCCCTCGATGACCGGCAAATTCGAGCTGGAATATGAAGGCGAAATGAAGGGTGCCGACAACATCGCGCGCGAACTGATTCGCGCCGCCGTGGGCAAGACGTTCAACAAACATTTCACCAACGTGAATTTCCAGCCCGTGGTGCAGTGGTTCGAGATTGGCGGCGAGCTGAAAGTGCCGGCGACGGCTTCAAGTTCCGAGTTGCTTGCGCAGCTTAAAAAGATCCAGGGCTTATTTGAGCATCTGGAGACGCTTGGCGTGAAATCCAAAGACGATGCCGCGGTGCAAGCCGCTGCGGCCGAGTTTATCCTGGAAGGTCTGTGGGCGCACAAGCGCATCAATCGCAGCGAGGAGCGCGGCTTCTTCGCCGAAGCCCGCAAGGCCAGCGAACCTCGCGATCCGCGCGAGCCGACCGGCGGCGGACGCATGCCTCGCCGCCAGTTCAACTGATCTCCTGAAATGGCTTTCGCTGTCGCTCGATTAAGGGAGGGCCGATGAAGTACACCAAATACTCGCGCTACGCTCCCAACGCCGCGGACGACTTGGACATGCAAGACCTGATGAATCGCCTGTCTGACTTCTTTCTCCAGAGCGGCTTCGATTCTCCCTACGGAATCTACGAAATGGATCCCGAGCGATCGCAGCAGGCATACATGGACGAGCTGCGGGAAGCAATCCTGCGCGCTCTGCAGGAAGGCGACCTGGTCCCTCAGGAATTGATGGACAAGATGCTTGAGAATCCGGACCTCAGCCAGAATCAGGAACTGCGCGATCTGATCGATCAGATTATCCAGCGCATGGAAGAGGAAGGATTCATACGGCAGCAGGAAAACGCGCGCGTCACCGATCCTCCCAGCGAAACTCCCGGCGGACAAATTGGCCCTAGGCAAGAAGATCAACCGCACGTGGAAGCACGCTTCGAAGTCACCGATAAGGCGCTCGATTTTCTCGGATTCAAGGCGCTGCGCGACCTGCTCGCCTCTCTGGGCAAGAGCAGCTTCGGACGGCACGACACGCGCGACCTGGCCACCGGCGTGGAATCCGGCGGCGCCTCGAAAGCCTACGAATTCGGCGACACGCTCAACATGGACATCAGTGGCACGCTCTTCAACGCCGTGCGGCGCAATGGCGCCGGCATCCCCATCGAGCTCGACTATCCCGACCTGATGGTTCACCAGTGCGAATATCAAAGCTCCTGCGCTACGGTGCTGATGCTCGATTGCAGCCACAGCATGATCTTGTATGGCGAAGACAGGTTCACACCCGCTAAGCGCGTGGCGCTGGCGCTTTCGCATCTGATTCGCACGCAATACCCCGGCGACTCGCTGCACTGCGTTTTATTTCACGATAGCGCGGAGGAAATTCCGCTCGGCAAACTGGCCCGCGTGCAGGTCGGCCCCTATTACACCAACACGCGCGAAGGTTTACGCCTGGCGCAGCGGATTTTGTCGCGCCAGAAAAAAGATATGCGCCAGATCGTGATGATCACGGACGGAAAGCCTTCCGCGCTTACTCTGGAGGACGGCCGCATCTACAAGAACGCGTTCGGCCTCGATCCGCTGGTCGTCACACAAACGATCGAGGAAGTTGCCAAGTGCAAGCGCGCCGGAATTCTGATCAACACGTTCATGTTGGCGCGCGATTACAGCCTCGTGCAGTTCGTCCAGAAAATTACCGAGCTCTGCCACGGCAAAGCCTATTTCACCACTCCCTACACGCTCGGCCAATATCTGCTGATGGATTACGTGGACCGCAAGACGCGGCAGATTCATTAGCGGCTCACGCTTGTCGCGCGGTAGCCCAGCGGGCGTAGGCGGATGTCGCGCCCAGCCGCTAGACAAACGCTCCATCCGACGGATCGCCCAGCATGATCCCGCCCAGCCGCTCCACCACTCCGTCGTTGAATCCCAGATGCTGATTCATCACGATGGCGTCGCGCAGTAGCGAGCCGAGCGGCAAGTCTTCATAGACCGCGGGCGCGCCCACCGTGTCGAACATCAGCCGGGCCACCTCGCTCGCCGTGCGGTGCGCGTGAATGCGCGCCAGCCCCATGTCGCGCCGCGCTTCCAGAGAGCCGTGCCCCTCGCGCAGCAGTTCCGCCCAATAACGGTTCACGCTCTCGTAAACCGCCGCGCGGGCCGCGCCGTAAAGCATTTGCGCGCGCGCCAGCGCGAATTTCACGCGCGGCAGGTTCCGCATCGGCGTCGCAGGCGCCGGCAAAGTTATCACCTTCTCGCCCGCCAGCGCGACCGTCACATCGATCGCCCGCCGCATCAGTCCCAGCGGCGTTCCCGCCATCGCGATGAACACCGTCGCCGATCCCGCATCGGCGTACAGCGGCCCCTCGATCTTCGCCGGCCCCATCATCGTGAACCTGTGCCGCTCGGGAACGAACAGGTCCTTTGTCTTATAGTGATGGCTGCCGCTTCCGGCCAGGCCGTTCGAAAACCAGGTGTCCTCTATCTCGAATGACGCGGCCGGCGCCAGAATGAAAATCGTCTCGCTCGGTGGCGCTCCTTCACTCTCCAGCACCAGGCAGCCCGCCACCATCACATCCGCGTGCGTGCACCCCGAACCGAATCCCCAGCGCCCGGTTACGCGATAGCCTCCGGGGACGCGCACGGCGCGCCCATTCGGCGGCGCCTGCCCCGCCGTCACGTAGTCGATCGAGGGGTACAACTCGCGCGCCGCGCTCTCTTCCAGAAATGCGCAGAAGTAGCCGCTGTCCGACCCGATCTTCACCGCCCAGGCCACCGAAGGATCGCCGTAGGCCAGCACCTCCATCAACTCCACTTGCTGCGGCAGAGGCATCTCCGGGCCGCCCCAGCTTTTCGCAAACGTGATGCGGAAGACGCCCGCGGCCCTCAGCTTTTCCACCAGATCGGCCGGAATGCGGCGTAACTTGGCCGTTTCGTTCGCCCGCCGCTGGATCTCCGGCACCAGCGCTCGCGCGTTGGCGAGGATCTCTTCGCTCGTTATCGGCTGCATCACTTGCGTCTTCTCCGGAGGGGATTTGATTTCCGCGGAGTATAGCGCGTTTATAGCGCGTTGTTGTTACGCCAAGTAGTTCGTTTCCGCCTGCCGCCGGGTGCCCCATCCTTCGCGCTTCTCTGCATAGGGTGGGAGGTCTCTGGAATCGCGCCGCCGGCGAGGCTCCACGCGAGATTTTTGTGAAAAATGCCATGCACCGGGACGTTCCGCCCTTGGGTGCGCTCGGGCGTTTGTTTTCTATAACTTACATGTGTTGAAGGTCGATTGAGTGTTCCGCCCTTGCGCGCGTGTTTTGCGAGCAAGTCCGTGGCTAGTGGCGAGTGGCTGGAAAGCGAAGCCGGAGACTTCGCGCGGGTAAAACAGCGTCCCGGCTCGCCGGGTCCGGTGGCAGGACTCAGGTGGAGTCCACCGGACTCCCGAAACCGGAGATGCAAAATGCGCACGGGTAGGTTGCGCTGGGGCGCGCCACGGAATGCCGGAGGTGAAGCTCCGGCTCCCTAACCTGCCAATCGGCCGCAGGCGCGGCCCTTCTGACATGCGAATGCAACCCGGCGAGACGGGATTGTCCCGGCGGCCGGCAAGAGCCGTTTCGGCGGTGAGTTTTTCGTCAGCGTACATGACTACATATCGACCATAGCAAATCTGGGCAGAAATCCTACTGGTCGGAAGTACAGGGGACTAGAACTGTACTTGACGGGGCGAAACTGCGGCAGAGACCGGTGGGCGCCGAACTTTTTCTTGGCTTGTGAATTCTTTGCGGGTTATTATCGCGACCGTGAACATTATCTTAAGGGCATATAGATAAATGAAGTTATCGAAGGTAAGAATTCGAAATTTCCGCTGCTTCGAGGATGAATCCGTTCCCCTCAACGACTATACCTGCCTAGTCGGAGCTAACGGTTCGGGAAAATCGACAGTCCTGACCGCCCTAAGAGTGTTCTTTGGGGACAGTCCTGGCGCAGCTGGCGAATTTGGCAGACTGCAGAAGGACGATTTTCACGGCCGCAATATTTCCGAAGAAATATCGATAACACGGACATTTTCCGATCTGGACGCAGAAGCCGTTGAGGACTTTAGGCATTACGTCAGGCAGGGGCAGCTAGTAGTATCCGCCGTTGCCTCGTGGAACGATGGGCTTGGCTTCGCGGAGGTTAAGCGTTTCGGGGAACGGCTGGTAATTCCGAGTTTCGGTGAGTTCTTTAGGGCCGAGGGGGAAGGTAAGAGGGTCGCGGAACTCAAGGATATATATAGCAAAGTCCGGGAGCCATATCCAGATCTCCCGGGTCCGGGTTCCAAGGATGCGATGAAGAAGGCCCTTGGCGATTTCGAGTCTAGTCACCCCGAACTGTGCGCGCTAGGTCGTTCAGAGGATCTTTTCTACGGGTTTACCGGTGGGTCTGACCGTCTCAGAAAATTCGTAGAATGGGTGTTTGTGCCGGCTGTAAAGGACGCGCTGACAGAACAGTTAGAAGCGAAGAAAACTGCCTTCGGCTTGCTACTCGAACGAACGGTAAGATCGAAGATTTCCTTCGGAGAGAAAATCAAGGCGTTAAAGGGCGAGGTAGAGCAGCGCTACGCGGCGATTCTCTCTGAGAACCAGGAGGCGCTGAAAGCCCTGTCGGGCTCGCTGACGACCAGATTGCAAGAATGGGCTCATCCGGACGCGCTGCTTTCGCTTCTGTGGCGCAACGATCCTTCCAAGAACATATCGATACTGGAGCCACAGGCCGAACTTCGTGCAGGGGAGCGCGGGTTTCAGGGTGCGACTTTGGACCATTTCGGGCACGGGTTGCAGCGCTCGTTTATATTTGCCTTGCTCCAGGAGCTTTCGGGATGCGGCGATACAGGTAATCCGAGGTTGTTGCTGGCGTGCGAGGAGCCGGAGCTTTATCAGCATCCGCCGCAAGGGCGCCATCTCTGCTCGGTTCTGCAGAAACTTAGTAACTTGAATTCCCAGGTTGTAGTTTGTACGCACAGCCCCTATTTTGTTTCGGGCCGCGGGTTCGAGGATGTTCGAATCCTGAGGCAGGAAGCTGTTGATACCCAGCCCTGCGCCCGGCACACAACATTCGCTGAGCTGTCGAAGAAAATCGCTGATGCTCGAGGCGAGGACAGCATCGTTCCGAAAGGCGCCGAGCTGAAAATCCAGCAGGCCGTTCAACCTGGGCTTAGTGAAATGTTCTTCGCAAGCGTTCTTATCCTTGTAGAGGGCCCGGAGGACCTAGGCTACCTGTCCGCGTATTTCACCCTGACCAACCGTTACGACGAGCTACGCCGGTTGGGTTGCCACATCGTGCCTGCAATCACTAAGGGGAATATGGTTTACCCGCTAGCGATTGCCAAGTCCCTTGAGATTCCCACGTATGTTCTGTTCGACGCCGACGGGGACAAGATTGCGAGTCCGGACAAGCGTACGCAGCACGAGAGGGATAACCTTGCGCTACTCCGGTTGTGCGGAGTTGCTTCGCCCCAGCCCTTCCCAGGCGCGGTGTTTCAAACTGACCGCCTGACCGTGTGGCCCGCCGATATTGGCAGCGCGGTCAAAGACGATTTCGGGAGGCAGGATTGGGAACAAATTGAAAACGCGGTTAGGGGAGAGCGGGGTCTTGTAGGTGCGCCCGATCTCGAAAAGAACCCCTTGTACATAGGCTATGTGTTGGAAGCGGCTTTACGAAAAAACAAGCCGTCGCAATTGCTTGACCAGCTTTGCAATCAAGTTATCTCCTTCGCGCGGACCGCGAGAGGCGCTTCCGCGCCGGCGCGACAGGCCCCGGAGGCGGCGGTTGGTAACTAAATTCTCTGGTCGGAGCGCCCCGTTGGAAGTCGCGCCCAGGGCCTGAGCTCTTTCGATATTTCGAGGGATTGGGCGACGGTGGCGGGGCGTTCCCAACTGCTCAAATCGAACACGTCGCGCACGTCAGGCCGCGCCCGGATTGCCGGGAAGCAAATGGCGCATGTGCGCAATCAGCGAAGATTTTGGATTTTGCCGTCGGAGGCGGAGAGCATAAGCTGAATGAGGGCCTCGGTAATATTGTGCTCGAGCCCCTGGGTGTGGCCCTTGCCGCGACGGATCACGTCGGCGACCACGCGTCCCTCTTTGCAGCCGGGATACTCGAGGATTTCGGCGGAGCCTGGACCCGGGCGATGCCCCCAGGAATCGGAGCCGGGATTCTGGTGCAGCGGATCCCATACGTAGCCGGGCTTGGTGTCCACCGCAAAAGTCAAAATCCGCACCCTTCGCAAACAGCGCGAAGAATGCGGCACCCGAAAAACCCTTCCGCGCAAGGCCGAAACGTCGCGTCACGCGGGTAACGCACGTTTCGCGCGCCAGCGTTCGGCGGTCAGGGCGCGAGCTTTTTGCAGGTTTCGAGGAATTGCGCGAAAGTCGCGGGGCCGTGTCCGGCGTAGTGGTTGTTGGGGTAAGCGAAGATGGTGACGCCGCGGCGCACGCGCGCGGAGTGGCCGTACTTTTCGGCCCAGGACGAGGCTTCCGGGAGGCGGCTGGCGGCCGAGCTTGTACTCGCCTTCCACGGGCTCCGGCCAATCCTTCCTGCATGCACCGACGACGACGAAACCTAAGCGCAGCTTTGGCTCTTGTCTTTCCGGGTGCCGCATTCTTCGCGGTTTTCGCGAAGGGTGCGGATTTTCTGCTGGTCTGATATGGTCCGCGCGTGGAAATTGTCAGGAATCCTCTTCAGCGATGGTATGGCGATCACCATCTGCACTTCATTACGTGCAGTTGTTACCGGCGCCTGCCTTTACTCGGCAGCGCCAGAGGGCGCGAAGTTTTCATCGAAACGCTCGACGAAGTGCGAAGGCAACGCGGCTTTCTGCTAGTTGGCTACGTCGTGATGCCAGAGCACGTACACTTGCTCGTTTCGGAACCGGAGACGGGTACCCCGTCGACCGTCATGCAGGTGCTGAAACAAAAAGTTTCTCGCGCGCTTGGAGCAACAACCTGCGGCCACGCCAGTCCCTTTTGGCAGAGACGCTTTTACGATTTCAACGTCTGGACTCAGAAGAAGCGAATCGAGAAGCTGCACTACATGCACATGAACCCGGTGAAGAGAGCATTCGTCGACGATCCTGGATCGTGGCCTTGGAGCAGCTACCGCTATTACCGGTTCGGGGAAGCGGGAAAGTGCACACCCGATCGCGAGCCTCAATGACGTCGCGTACAGACAAACGCGAAAGTCAAAACCAGCACCCTTCGCAAACAGCGCGAAGAATGCGGCACCCGAAACGTCGAATTCAAAAGCAGATCCCTCGTCGTCCGCCCTTGGCGGCCTCGCTCGGGATGACAGCTACTGCGTGATTGAGCGACGGTGGCGGGGCCGTGACCGGCGTAGTGGTTCTTGGCATCGGCGAAGATGGTAACGCGGCCGCGCGCGGCTGTGTTCTAATGCACCCGGCTGCAGCGGCGCCTTTCCGTCCGGCCACTGGATGACGGACGCTAACGAAAAATTTACGCCGATTCCGGCACGCCACGTTGCGGCGGTCGTAGTCGGCAACGCGCTTGAGTTTTACGATTTCCTGACCTACGCATTTTTCGCCGTCTACATCGGCCGCGCATTTTTCCCGTCCACCTCGCCGACAGCGAGCTTGCTCGCGTCTCTGGGCGCATTCGCCGCCGGCTTCATCACCCGTCCAATCGGCGGATTCGTGATCGGCACGATGGGCGACCGCTTGGGACGCAAACCAGCGATGATTCTGGCGTTCTCGCTAATGGGCATTGCGCTCATAGGGCTTGCGCTTACGCCTCCGCACTCCATGATAGGCGTTGCTGCACCCATTCTCGTGGTCTTCTTCCGCATGCTGCAGGGGTTTGCGCTCGGCGGCAATGTGGGGCCCACCACCGCCTTCCTGCTGGAAGCGGCGCCCCCGGAGCGCCGCGGTTTTTACACCGCGTTTCAGGCCTGGACGCAGGACCTCGCAATTCTAGTCGCCGGGCTGGTCGGCTTCGCGCTGGCCAACATATTGACTGACCATCAACTAGAAACGTTTGGCTGGCGCGTGGCGTTTTTGGTGGGTGCCATAATCGTGCCGTTCGGGCTGATCATGCGCCACAAGCTGCCAGAGACGTTCTATGCTGACGCAGATGCAAAAAGCGAACGCGTCCCGCTGCGCCCGTACCTATCGGTAGCTATTTTCGGAATGATTCTGCTGGCCAGCGCCACGATCGGCACCTACATCGCGTCATACATGACCACGTACGCGATCTCAACCTTGCACATGCGGGCGAATGTCGCGTTTGCGGCTACGGTTGTGGTCGGGCTTGCCGGACTTGCGTTCGATCTGGTGAGCGGAAGCCTTTCGGATCGAATCGGCCGCAAAATGACAATGATCGTCCCCGGCGTTGCGCTGCTGCTGCTGATTTTTCCCGCCTTTTACGT
>JBOGNC010000019.1:0-29862 GCA_050747045.1 Candidatus Acidiferrales bacterium
GAGTCATCAGCGTCACTTGCAATGTCAGCACGCCCTCGTTCAACTGAACGATCTTCGCCATGTTTAACGTGACGATGTCCTTATGCAGCTCCGGATCGATCACCGTTCGCAACGCATCCATCACCGCTGCTTCGCTCACTCCGCTGGCCATGAGTCCCCTTCGAATGAAATTCGCTTCGCGTCCCACCGCACGCTGCCTCCCGGCCGCGAAGCGCAACAGTTCATCATAGACTCGTCGGCCTCACCCGGCAACTTTGGCGCATCATCCAAATCGCGCGCATTGCCGCGCTTCACGCCATGCGCAGGCCGCTTGCGCAACCTGCAAATCCCTGGCTGCGATTTTATTCTTGTGGTGTAGACTTCCGCATTCGCCTAAGGGCTAAGCTGGCTTGGGTGGTTTCGTTCGCCGCTGTATTGAGGGGGATTCATGCGAAAAAATCTGATCGCTGCCGTAGCGTGCTTTGCCATCGCTGTATCCAGTCTGGTACTCACTGCACCCGCCAACGCGCGCAATCGCGCCAACGGCGCAAACGCAGCCGCCGCGTCTTCGTGCGACCGCCAGTGCCTCTACGGTTTCCTCGATCAGTATCTGAAAGCGCTCGCCGCGCATAAACCCGCGGGCCTGCGGCTCGCCGCGAACTACAAGTTCTCCGAGAACAACGTCTTCCTCAAAGTCGGCGATGGCCTCTGGAACACCATCACCGCCCTGGGCACTGGCGGCGTGGAATACGCCGACGTCCCCAATGGCGAAGTCGGTTATCTCAATGTGGTCCAGGAGGGGAAAACGGACTCGCCGTACGCGATGCGCATGAAAGTTGCCGGCGGCAAAATCACGGAAATCGAGACGGTGGTCGCGCGCCCCAGCGGTACGATTCCCCCGCCCGCCCTGGACCATTTCGCGAAGCGGGGTTGGTTTCAAGGTATGCTCCCGGAAAACCAACGCAGCCCGCGCGCCAAGATGATTCAGCTCGTCAACGGTTACCTGGATACGCTGCAGCGCAACGACGGCACCATCCACACCACGTTCGATCCCGATTGCAATCGCGAAGAGAACGCCATGCAATCCACCAATAATCCGTCGTACCACATCTTTCCGGTCACCAATCTCGGTTGCGAAGGACAATTCAAGACCGGTTACTTCCGCTACGATGATCGCGCGCGCAGCCGCGCTTTTCCCGTGGTTGATACCGAGCGCGGCCTCATCCTCGTCCGTGTTTTCCTGGACCACAGCGCGAATTTCTCGCATTACAAGCTAACCGACGGCCGCAAGCTCGAAGTTCCCTTTCACACGCCGAGCAGCTTGTGCATCCTCGAGCTTTTCAAAATCCGCAGCGGAAAAATCTTTCAGATTGAAGCCACCATGGCGGGCGTTCCATACAACATGCCCTCCGTGTGGGGTTCGCGCTAGCCGCAACATGCGAAACCGTGTTCCCGAAAAAACAGAAAGAAAGGTAGGCCCGTGAGGGTGAAACGCAAAGTACTCCTGTGTTTAGTCGCTGCCGTTGCCGTTTCGATTTTCTCGTATGGCGCGTCCAAATCTTTCGCGCAAACGGGCGCTGCCGCCCATCGCGCCTACGGCGAAATCAACCTCAAGCGCCTCATGTCCGCGAACCAGCATCCCGGCCAGTGGTTCACTTCCGGCCGCGATTTCGGCAAGAGCTACTATTCGTCCCTGAACCAAATCAACCAGTCCGACATTTCGCGGCTCGGCTTCGCGTGGGAATACAAGACGCACACCGTACGCGGTCTCGAAGCCACTCCGGTCGTCGTCGATGGCGTGATGTACACCACCGGACCCATCGGCCAGGTTTACGCGCTTGACGCCAAAACCGGCAAAGGCATCTGGACCTTCGACCCCAGCAACAACATGCGCGTGAACCAGCACGCCTGCTGCGACGAAGACAATCGCGGTCTCGATGTCTGGGAGGGCAAAGTTTACGTCGCTTCGTTCGATGGCCATCTCTACGCGCTCAACGCCGGCACCGGCCGCGTCATCTGGAAAGTCGATACCATCGTCGATCACGCCCGCGGCTACACCAGCACTGGCGCGCCGGAAGTCGCGCATCACGTCGTCATCATCGGCAATGCCGGCGCTGAATACGACGCCCGCGGTTACGTCAGCGCCTATTACCTCGGCTCCGGCAAACTCGCGTGGCGCTTCTACACCGTTCCCGGGCCGCCGGGTAAGCCCTACGAAAATCCTGAACTGAAAAAAGCAGCCAAGACCTGGGATCCAAAAAGCGATTGGAAAATGGGCGGCGGCGGGACCGTTTGGGACGCCATCGACTACGATCCCGAGCTCAACCTGGTTTACTTCGGCACCGGCAACGGCACCTTCTTCAATCGCGACCAGCGCAGCCCGGACGGTGGAGACAATCTCTACATTTCCTCTATCATCGCCCTCAATCCCGATACCGGACGCATGGCTTGGTATTACCAGGAAGTTCCCGGCGATCAGTGGGATTTCGACGTCGTGCAGCCGATGATCCTCACCAACCTGAAAATCGGCGGCGTGATGCACAAAGTAATCATGCAGGCGCCCAAGCCCGGCTTCTTCATAATCATCGACCGCAAGACGGGCAAAGTTCTCTCCGCGAATCCCTACGTTCCGATCACCTGGGCCAAGTACGTGGACCTGAAAACCGGCCGCCCGGTCGAAACCGCCGACGCGCGATCTTTCAAATATTCAACCAACGGGAAAAAGTACATCGAGCCATCACCGATGGGCGGACACAATTGGGACCCGATGTCCTGGGATCCGCAGACCGGGCTGGTTTACATCCCGGCAATCGAGAATGGGCAAACCACGATTTTTTCGGGTAAGACGTATCTGCGCGCCTGGGATCCTATTCGCGGAAAAGCAGTCTGGAACGTGCCGCTCACCGATTGGTGGGACCATGCCGGAGTAATGTCCACGGCGGGCGGGCTCGTCTTCCAAGGCACCGGCGACGGATATTTCGATGCCTACAATGCCAAAACCGGCCAGAAGCTGAAATCAATCTTCGTGGGCACCACCATCGTCGCCGCGCCCATGACCTATGAAATCGACGGAGTGCAATACGTCGCCGTGATGGCCGCCTGGGGCGGAGGCGGATGGAACTTCGCGCATCCCAATAGCGCCGCCTATCAGCGCGGAAACGACGGCCGCATTCTCGCCTTCAAACTCAATGGCGGCGCAACACCAGTGCCGCCGCTGCTGCCGCCGCTCGGCCCGTTCCCCAAGCCCCCGGCGCAAACCGGGACCGCGCAAACCATCAAGCAGGGCCAGACGCTTTTCGCCGCCGACTGCGCTTCTTGCCATCTCAATATGGACCGCAGCCTGGCGCCCGATCTGCGCCGCCTCACTCCCGAAATTCATGCCAATTTCCAACAGATCGTTCGCGGCGGCGCTTTGCAGAATGCCGGAATGCCGCCCTGGAAAAACGTGCTAAGCGTCAAAGATGTCCAAGCCATCCACGACTACGTAATCTCACTCGACTGGCAGGCCTACAACGCCCAGCAATCGCCGCAGAAAAAATAGCCTATTTGTGCGACCTATCGGAAGTGGTGCTCACAACTTCGGTGACCCACGTTCCGCACCAATTCACAGCGAGGCGTGCTTTACCATCGGTGTCGTCGAGAGCAAAATTCATGATTCCCCGGCACCCTTTTATTGGACCAACCTTTCTAATTTCCCGGAAGGGAGAAGCTTGGAAAATATGCAGCTCGTCCCATTCTGCCCGTTGAGTGTCGAACCAGCTCCACCTCGTAACTTGCGCGACCACAACGAAGAATTCCCCGTGCGGAGAAACTTCGAGGTCAGCGGGGCCGCTTTCAACCCATCGATCGAGGAATTGCTTTTGGGGCGAGGGCAATGAGAGCTTTTGTAGGTTGCCTGTCGGCGCACATGACCACACCCACGTGCCGATGCCATCGTGTCTGCCCTTTGCTCCAACGGGAAATCCGCCGCCGGCGAATCCATGGAGACCTCCAGCAAAGCAACTGCAGGGGACCTGCGGCGCACCGGTCGAGGTTCCGATAGACGTCAGGTTATTGCTTGTAAAGCTCAGCGTAGTACGGAAGCAGTCCCTCCCTGAACCTGGGACATCGACCCACGACGCCCCCCGTTCGACATCGAGCGCGCCAACAGGCTCTTCCGGTTTTGGCCCTGCGACCACGCTGCCCATCGTACCCACGAGCGCAAGGGCAACCGCTTGCTTAATGCCCCTGCTATCCAGAAGTTTATCGCTCTCCACCGCCAGGTCGTGGCCGCCCTGCCAGAAACCGAGGACCCTGATTCGTCCCTCCAAACCCGTCTTCGGTGCGAGTTCGAAGGACGACCGCCACTTCGCGGCGGCGAGATCCCAAACGCGAACACTCTCCGGGTCTTCCAAGGGAACCCGCGTAACGACAGCGGCAAGGCTGCCGTCGCCAGTAACAAAAACCGAGCAATCAGCAACATGTCCATATTGATCGGTGCGGATGGAGGCTCGGCCTGACTCATGGGTTCCGTCGGCGCGCGTTATCTCTAAATTCAGGGCTTGTCCGGCGGCAGTGACTTCGGCGAGGTCTCCTTGCTGAGAAAAAGCAGCACAGGCAAGGTCTGGCTTGGTAAGTGGTTGTCGGCCGACGCACTCCGAGGGCAAACCGCCCAACGCGCAAAGCAATGTAAAAAGTGCAAATCGTTTCATTTCGTCTCCGGGCCGACGGCGACGCTTGGCGCGTGGATGGGCGTTCTCCTCGGTCGCATCCTACCATCGCGGTACTTAACGCCAGAGGACGTTTTGCGAGTGTCCCATCGCTCGGGTTGCGTGCACGGACCGCCCGCGGCTGGTCCCCTCCGCCTCCATTCCCAAAATGGGACAATTTTCCTCAATATCCCCTCTTGACTCTCCGTCAATTCCATGCTACCCTGAGTCGTTTTTGGTGCCCCGCGTGAAGCCGCTGAGCGCGGGCCACTTGCATGAAACGCCCATCAGCGCCTGCCGCGCCGAAGCTCGCTCTAGCGCAGGCGGGGCCTGCACGGCCCGTGTGTCTCCTGGCCCAGCCAAAAGGGGGAAAAGTGTCACCCAACCAAGCACCCACCGAAGCGCCGAAGAAACCCCGCGGCACCCGCGCTTCCTTCATCTCCTACCATTCCCGACGCTGCTCAATCTGCCGCCATCCCGAACGTGAACTCATCGACCAGGAATTTCTGCACTGGACTCAGGTCGACTCCATCGCCGAAACCTACGAGATCGACCGCCGCGCCATCTACCGCCACGCCCACGCCACCAATCTCTTCAGTCAACGCAATCGCGGCCTGCGCTTCGCCCTCGGCCACATCATCGAACAGGCTCAAGACGTCGAAGTCACCGCCGATTCCATCATCCGCGCCGTCCGCCTCTTCGCCTGCCTCAACGACGATGGCGAATGGGTCGCCCCTCCGCCCCGCTCCGCACCATTCCAGACTATTCAGCGCACTGCACAGCGCTCTGTCGCAAATCCAAGTGGTAGATCGACACACCCTTCCAATCTGAGCATCTCGCAAGCTATTGAAAACACTGCGCGGAGCCATCTTCAGATCGACACAAATTCGCACCCCTGAAAAATGACAAATGATTCGTGGTCGTGAGGAGCCAATGGTAAGCTTGCGACCGCCTTTTTACGCACACGACAAGTGGATATTTCAAAGGACGGAATTCTGCCCGCCACGATCACGATATTGTCCGATGGAATCTGATCTGACGAACGCGACTAAACCGGTAGCTGCCTCGCCTGCGGTTGCGCAGGCGGTAGCCTCCACACTTACGCGTGCCGCGATCTTCCTGGTCGCTACGCTGAACCCAGGCTCGGAGAGCCGCGCGACCATACGGTCGTTCTGTGGCGACCTGGCCGCATTGTTCCGCGCCGTGGAGTTTCGCGACATTGAGGGAGGACTTTCTTGCGTCATGGGATTTGGGCCCGACGGGTGGGACCAGATCTTCGGAACGCCGCGGCCCGCGGAACTGCATGCCTTTCGCGAGATTCGCGCTGGGTCGCGCCACGCCGTTTCCACGCCGGGCGACTTGCTGTTCCACATCCGCGCCAAGCGCATGGATTTATGCTTCGAGCTTGCCACGCAAATCATGGCACGCATTAGAGACGCCGTTTCGCCGGTCGATGAGGTGCACGGATTCCGCTACTTCGACGACCGGGATCTCATCGGTTTTGTGGACGGTACCGAGAATCCCAGAGGCCAAGCGGCGGTGGACGCCGTGCTCGCCGGCGAGGAGGACGCTGCGTTCGCCGGCGGCAGCTACGTGATCGTGCAGAAATATCTTCACGACCTTAAAGGATGGAATACTCTGCCCATCGAGGCGCAGGAGCGTATCATCGGCCGCACGAAGCTGCCTGACATTGAGCTGGACGATGCCGTCAAGCCCACTTCGGCGCACAACGCGCTCACGACCATCGTGGAGAATGGGAAAGAGATCAAGATCCTGCGCGACAACATGCCCTTCGGCAGCCCCGCGCAAGGCGAGTTTGGCACCTATTTCATTGGGTACAGCCGTTCGCCGCGCACCATCGAACAGATGCTGGAGAACATGTTCGTTGGCAGGCCGCCGGGAAATTACGACCGCCTGCTGGACTTCAGCCGCGCCGTGACGGGAAATCTTTTTTTTGCGCCTTCCGCGACATTTCTGGAATCAATGACTGCAGATCAGCCCGCCCTCGCAGTGCCTTCGAGGCAGCCGGCGGCGGATGGGTCTCCGGTCCAGAAGAACAACAACGGTTCGCTAAGCATCGGTTCCCTTAGAGGAGAAATCCCACATGAATAATCTGCACCGCGAGCTTGCTCCGATTTCCGATGCCGCGTGGGCTCAAATCGAAGAGGAAACTTCTCGGACTCTAAAGCGCTACCTCGCAGGAAGACGCGTGGTCGATGTACGAGGGCCTGGAGGCATGGAACTTTCCGCCGTGGGCACGGGTCACCTGCATGAAATTGCCGCGTCGAAAAAAGGCATCCTTGCAAGACAGCGTGAGGTGAAAGCGCTGGTCGAGCTTCGTGTGCCTTTCGAGTTGAATTGCCAGACCATCAACGATGTTGCTCGCGGCGCGAATGACTCCGATTGGCAACCGGCGAAGGACGCTGCACGCCAGATCGCCTATGCCGAGGACGGAGCTATATTCGATGGGTATGACGCAGCCGGCATCGTGGGCATCCGTCAGGGAACCAGTAATCCGAAAATGTCGCTCCCTGCGGATGTACGCGAATACCCCGACGCGATCGCCCACGGCTTGAGTCAGTTGAGGCTTGTCGGAGTAAATGGTCCTTATGCGGTGCTGCTCGGCGCCGCCGCTTACACCGCGCTCGCCGAGACCAGCGATCAGGGATATCCGGTGTTGGAGCACGTCAAGCGGCTAGTGAAAGACCAAATCTTCTGGGCGCCCGCCATCGAAGGCGCCGTCGTCCTGACCACGCGTGGCGGCGATTTCGACCTGCACATCGGCCAGGACGTCTCCATCGGCTATTTGAGCCATACCGATACCGTTGTTCGGTTGTACCTGCAGGAATCGCTCACTTTCCTCCTGCTCACCGCGGAAGCAGCCGTCGCGCTGGCTCAGTCTCCGAAGGCGCAGACAATCGAGCGCGCAAAGCGGCGGACTTAAAATTCGTAGACCCGCAAGGGTTGTGGGGGTTCAAGTCCCCCTCCGGGCACCAATGCACCACTCACTGGCCGCGACGCAACAATAAGGGAGCCGCGCAACCGCGGAAGGGTAAGCTCGCCTTTCGAGTTGCGGAGTGACCGTCTACACCGTACTTAACCATGCCGTAGAAAGAAAGATCGGCGACGATCTTACCTTAACCCGTCCAGAAGTCCATTGGCTGCCTCTTCAACGGAAGAACGCGGATTCCTGAACACTGGCTGGCATGATTGGCATAGGGGGGCTTTGAACCAGCTGGCGGCTTTCTTGCATTCATGCTTGCGCCGCCGAGCGGGAACCTCGGCCGGTCATTATCACCCGCCAGTCAACAATCAAATCTGCTACCACTATCGAGACCATCGCAAGGAAGACGACCGAATAGCTCGCCGCCTCAAGGCTCAAATGGGAAAAAGGAGGAAGCAGGTCCAACAATCGGGCGACAGCAAACCCGCCACAGCCAACTGCATAGCTTCGGGCCATCCATCGGCGATGCTGTTCGATGTGCCGATTTCGAACCGCAAGGAATGCGGCACCGGTGCAGATGATCCACGTTCCACCCTGTGTCGTCGCGCTGCAAAAAAAGAACGCCGGGTAGTGCCAGGCCATGACCGGGCCCAGGATGCCTGCCAGAAAAGCAGCTCCCATCTAAATCTTCCCGAGCAATCTGTGCCTGGCAAGGTTGCGCTGCCGCAGCCGGCTGGAAAACTGCAGCGGGCCGATCACCATGGCAGTGATCGCCGCAGCGATGTGCGGAAACAGAAGCCAGCGCTGAGAGTACAGAATAGAGTGCAGCGGGTGCGTCGGCTTCAACATGGGAAGGCTTGTGTGGAAAAGTGCGGCAACCACCGTCAGTCCGAAGAACGCCCAAAGCAACGGCTTTATCCATCCGCTGCCATGTGCTCCGGGGCTGGAAACGATGTTTGGAACCTTCGGATTGCCAAGCGATGTCAATGAACACCTCCATCAATCGGATTGCAGAGACCGAACTCGCTACCGGACTTACCCCTCGTAGCCCGGCGGCGCTGCAAAACCGCCAATTTCTCGTGACAGCAAATCTGCAAAGGTGATCGGTGTAGCATCCTCCAAGTAAGGTCCCATAACCTGGATTCCAACCGGCAAGCCGGCCGGTGTCCGGCCGATGGGCGCCACGGTTGCGGGACAGCCGGTGAGCGTGGCTGGCACCACCCAGTTCAAGAGATCCTCATAGTGCCGCGGGCCACTGGAAGTCGCGATGGTGCGCGCGTCTTTGGGTTCGCTATGATCATGCGGAAAGGCGGGCGAGAAGGCCACGGGCGAGAGGAAGACGTCCACTTCCTCAAAGTAGCCCTGCCATTGTGCGCGGAACCCCAATCGGCGGAAGTTTTGGCGCTGCCAATCGGCAAACGAGCTGAGTGCTCCCGCCGCTTCGGGGCTTTGAGACTTCGCAAAATCTTTCCGCTGAGCTTCTTGCTGCTCCGGCGAAGCTACGCTGAACGTGAACGCATCGAGGAGATAGAGATAATTATCAAGCAATTCTGCCACTCGGAATCCGGGAGGCCAACCCGGTTTCAGCTTGACGCCCGCTTTGTCCAAAACCTGGACCGTCTTCTCCAGTATGGCTTTGACCTCGGGTGTGGGGGGAGCAATGGGGTCGTCGAGAACATAACCCGCGCGAAACTCTTTTAAGCTCTTTCCGCGGGGTGCAGGCAGCTCCCATTTCCACGCCTTTGCATCCCAGCCTTCCGGGCCGCCGAGTACTTTCAAGGCCGCAAGCAGATCGGCGGCGCTTCTTGCCAAAGGACCTCCTACCGCCAGCAGAGTTGAGAAATCGGGAGCACCGTAGACTCCACCTGGCAGTTGGCCCTGAAGGCTCACCAGATCGAGGGTTGGCTTGTGCCCGTAGATCCCACAGAAGTGCGCAGGAATGCGGATCGAGCCTCCGATATCGCTGCCGACGCTCAAATAACCGATCCCTGCGGCCAGTGCAGCGGCGGAGCCTCCGGAGGAGCCGCCCGGGGTTCTTTTCAAATCCCATGGATTGTTGGTGGTTCCATAAATCGGGTTGTAACTTTGCCAGTCGGTGAGCCCTACGGGAACGTTGGTGGCGCCAATCAACACAGCCCCTGCGCCCAACAAACGATCTACAACTACGGAGTTCCTGGGAGCCTTAGAGTCGCGGAATGGAACGAGGCCCCACGTGCAGGGATGACCGGCTACGCCAAAACACTCCTTCACATGAATTGGAACGCCGTGAAAAATCCCAAGCGAACGACCTTGGGAGAGCGCGTCGTCTGCCTTCTTTGCCTGGGCCAACGCTTCTTCGCGAAGTTGATAGGTGAAAGCATTGATTTGGGGGTTGTAGCGGTCAATGCGTTCGAAGGTTCGGAGGACAAGCTCCACCGACGAAATCGCCTTCAGGCGAATGGCTTCCGCTGCCTCTAACGCGGAGGCGAAATCAAGTTTGTGAGAAAGCGAGCTGGACTGCGCCACTGCAGTCGCACTTTCAGATCTTCCAATCGGCAAGAGAAGATTGCGGCGGTCCCGGCCGAAAAGCACCTTCGAAGCCAAACCTAAGGGCATGGTAGCCAAGAAGTCGCGACGGTTCATTGCGAAAAACCAACCCGAGCCAGGTTTCGCCGGCGCAGCCGGCTTGAGAAATGCATTCGCCCGATCACCATGGTCGTGAGCACAGCAGCGATGTGGGGGAACAGAAGCCGGCCATGTGCTCCTGCTCCGGAAGCACTATCTCGGACCCTTCGATTGCCAAGCGATGTCAATGAAGACAAAGGCCACCTCCATCAATTGGGTTGCAGAAACTGAACACAGCTACCCGGACTTGGTCGGATTATGCGGCTTTGCCTGAGGATCGATCGTTGTGTTATGTCCACTTGTGATCCGCCATCCGCCATCGTTCTTCACCATCACGAGAGTCAGGCGATCGACGATTCCGCTCATTTGCCTACCGTCGGGCGTCTCAAAATCGCTCATCGTTGCGGTGACCGTCACAATCACAACCCCCGGCACGATTTCGCGAATCTCGCGGCTTGTTGAGTGCGTGCTTACTTCGCGGAACATACCAGCGTGCAGAGCTTCATGGGCCTTTACCACATCTGCTTTTCCCCGCCACCGCATTCCCACAACATTGATCCACTCAGCGTCTTCGGTCAGAAGTGTGCCGAGTTCGGCAATGCGATGACTATTCCAGACATCCTCGAAACGCTGGATCACCTCTTCGATCCCCGCTTTGTCCTCGGCGGAGACTCTTCCGTCGGATTGAGTGCCTGGCGATTGCGAATTCATTGAGACCTCTTGCATTGCCGCATGCGGCGTCAGATGTCATCATAAGCTGAG
The DNA here is from genome assembly GCA_050747045.1 of Candidatus Acidiferrales bacterium. Taxonomy (GTDB): domain Bacteria; phylum Acidobacteriota; class Terriglobia; order Acidiferrales; family UBA7541; genus Palsa-295. The sequence continues at coordinate 10,978 of JBOGNC010000019.1, forward strand.
TTTAGCGGATGGGAATCCGCATGAATTGTACAAACGCGACATGCCCTGCATTTGGCTATTCAACCGATTCAATTCATCGGCGGAACGAAGCGACTTCAGATCCGTGTCTGGCAACGAAGCGATCAGTCTCCGCGGAGAAACTCCCGTGAGAACGCGCGCATCACGAATAAAGTGCGCTTGGTCAAAGTAGCCTGCGTCAGCGGAAACTGATGCCAGCGAAAGTCTCGGGTACATCTGCTTTCTATGAACCGCGTATTCGAGACGCGCCACCCGCGAGAACACTTTGGGCGCAATTCCGACCTGCTCTCGAAACTGCCTCTCAAACTGGCGCAGGCTGAGGTTGCACCCATAAGCCAGCGCCGCAAGGTCCGCGACGCCGTATTGGCAACGAAGCCACCTGGCCGCGGGCTGGATCGGTGAATGTAAGACGGTCTGGCGGGCTCGATGAACAAGAAAATCATCCAGTATGTGTACCAGTTGCTGCTCTGAAACGGCACTCTGAAGTGTATCGAGCAGTTCTAAAGTCGAACTCCCCAGAACAGTATCTGCCGGAAGAGCTTGATCTGCCAGAAGGTGCATTGGTAGTCGGAAGAGCGCGTGAAAGCCCGCAGGATGGAAATGAACTGTCAATGTGCAAACGTTGCGCGGGTAAATCAGACTTCCTTTGGGACCCGTGCTTGGGCCGGTCAATAAAATGCCGGGTGCGGTCAACTCACCCCCCACCGTCTGCAATCGGTACCTATCTTGCAGGTAAAACTCCAAAGTCTGCTGCGTCCGAACATAGATCGGACGAAGTAATTCCTCCTGCTCCAGCGCGCCCTGACGCAAGCCGTAGTGCGATACGTAGGGAGCGAGTGTCCTGGCGGGCTGAAAGAGTGTGATCCGCAGTTTGCCGTTGGACGCAGCCATCGATGCCGGTGATTGTATCGCAGCAACCAGATAGTGTTTCAACGGTGCTTCGCGAATTGCGAGAGGATTACCGCCTATACCTCCGCTTACACGGAAATAACTACTTGCTCAACAACTGAGCTAGGGCCTTCGTCTGGTCGGCAAAATTACCACCGGAAACCCGAAGATTGACGGAAACTTACACATAAACTTTCACATTTTCCCAATCTAGATTTATAACCCGTGGGCATGGCGGCAGCAGCGCATTCCGCGCGGTTGAGGTCTGTGGCCTCCCACCCAGTGCATTGGTCGGCGAGTGGAAGGGCGGACCATCCCGCCAGAAGGTCCAACAAATAACCTGAGTGCGACACCGTAGAGCATCAACAGCCTTGCAGATCAGTCCAGAATCGCGCGGGTCAGCCTGAGCAGATAGGGGTTGTTCGACAAAAAAGTGAAGATCACGGCCGATTGGCCAACAACGAAACCGGAAAGTCCAAAGAGGTAGACGCGGTGGACGCGCCGGTCGACGATCAGATCACGCAGCACGCCGAGAACTACAAGGAGGTCCACACCGACATAGGAGATGACAAACGGTAGTTTGTTCTGCGGAAAGCGAGTAAACGCTGCCGAAGTAAGCGCACAGGTGGCGAGCAAGAGCAGACGACGGTGGAATTCAGGACGCTTTCGCCAAAAGATGGCAAGCGCAAAGGGAACCGTGAACGCAAGCATGTCATAAAACGGAAAAATCACAGCGGATGCGGGAAAGGACGAGCGAAGGATGAAAACATCAAAGCGCGTCATGGCGATGGCAGTAGAAATCCCCAGCACCGGAACCGCGACCCCGAGCGCGGCCCCAAACCAACCCGTCCGTCGATGCAGCGCCACATTGTGCGTACGGATAAGCGCGGATTGAAAAATGAAAAAGGCTATCCACCCTGAAAATACCGCAGCGTGAAAGAAAAGGACCAGTGGCCGTGGAATTGCAGGATGGAACAGGCGCTCATTGACATTCCGAACGAAGCCATATGCGACTACTGCGGCGATCAGCAGTGACATGAAGAAATAGAAATACCTGTTCAAGAGAACTACAGGCTTGATTGTGGATGCGATGTCTCTCGCACGCAGACTTGAGGTGGGAACAGCTGGATGATCACTTGTCTCGGCAGAGTAATTCTCTCTTGATCTTTGCATGCGCCCGCCCTCAGTGGAAAAAGGCTTCTCGGAGCCTCTGGAGTGATTGAAATTGTCTCACGTCTCGAAGGCAGAGAACGAGAAAGTTTTAAAGCCTCCTCAAAAGCAGCGTCGTTCCTTGATGGTCGTCAATCCGGCAGATACTTGCTCGCTAACTTTCCGGTTAGAAGTTAATGTCGGCATGTCGTTCAGCTCCGTCTCGCGGTCGATTTTGCGTCGGAAACTTACACAGAAACTTTCACATTTTCCAAATCTATACTTCTAACTTAAATAGATTCAATTGAATAGAAGCATACGGAGAACACTTAAAACCGGGAGGGGCAGGCGCAAGCGAACAGCTTCGCCTGCCGCGGCCACAAACAAACAAGTTACGGTTGCACGGCCGTTTGCGAGGGCAGCGCGGATTGCGTAGCCGAGGAACTTGCCGCGGCCGACGGCGTTGGCGAAGTAAGCTGCGATGGCTGCGCCGAGCCAGCCGGAGCGGCTTCCGTGCCATTCGAACTGTTGGCCGAAACGGGCTGCAAGTTCGCCGCAGCAGAGGTCAGTTCCGCGTTACTGAATTTCGGCGCGGAGATGTAGCCATGGATGTGATTTTTAGTGATCTTGTTGACCACGATTTCCAGAGGCTGCGGCTCGTCGGAGCTGCTGATCCAGATGGGCTCGTAGAGATCGACGTTCTTTTTCTCAAGGCGATTGTCATCGACGAGCAGCATCATGTTGTAGCGCTCGTGCTTGGTGTCCGCGTGACGCAGCGAAAGCGAGATCGGGCCGGAGCGGCTGAATCGCTTGCTGCGCGAAAGATCGAATTCGAAGTAGCTGCGCTGGCCGCGCTTTTCGAGGGCCACCAGCTCATTGTGATTTTTGGCGATCGAGCCGTTGAGGCCGCTGGCCGTGGAATCGAGATTCGCTTGCAGGTCGGAGCGGGTCTGCGCGATCGACTGATTGGTCTGATCGAGTTCCTTCTGCTGCGCTGCGACGCGAGCCTGCAGAGCGTTGTAGCGCTTTTCGGAGGCAGTGAGCACGTGGCGGCGAACGTTGCGCCGCGCAGAGCGGCGGGCCGCAGCCTGCGCTTTCGCTTTGGCTTGAGCCTGCTCGGCAGCCGCCTGAGCGGCGGCTTGCTGCTGGGAAACCACGTCGTTGAGCTTAGAGGTGGTCGATTGAAGCTGATTTTGAAGCTGTGCGACGTTGGCGTTGAGCGAAGCGTCGCGCGCGGCCATGGCGTTAATATCGGCCCGCTGGCTGTGGGCATAGACGATGGCCAAGCCGGCCACCAAAATGAGTGCGACGATTACTGCGCCCGGCCAGATGCTGGCCCGGGAACGATCGGACGCTCCGGCATCCTCGGCTTGCTGTTCGTTATCTTCTTCGCGAAAGTCGTTCATGACCATCCACCCTCCGCCCGCCGGCGCCAAATGGGACTGCGCGGCAATTTGAATTTCGCCGCTATGGCCGGAATGCCGGGCTCACCAATAATTTGGATTCTCGCTGCCTAGCGGTCCCCGCTTGAGTTCCGCTTCAGCGCGTGAGGTGGCACGAGTGATACCAAACGAACAATCGCGTGAGGCCGACTGCAACTGCAACAAACCAGACACCTAAGAGCGGTGATCTACGGGCCAGGCCTGGGGCTTGCACCGGTACCGGTACCTGAACTTTTTACCCGGGGGCGCTAGATTCGACGGGGCAGTTCTCTCGGGGGGGGAATCGCTAGCGATTGCCGTCTTGCTGGCTCACGAGTTCGTGAACCACGGCGGCGCTTTGCGTGCGGACGTAGGTGTCCGAGTCGTTGTGCGCGCGATCACGCAGGACTGAAAGCATGTGGTCGGTTGGCGCAAGCTGGCCGCTGTCGGCCAAGTCACGCAGCGTATCGATAGCTTGCTCGCGAACGCCGGGGTCCTGGTCGCTGGAAAGCGCGTCAAGCAACATACGCCCAACGAGATCACCTGGACCGGAGCTATTCAGGGCTTGTAGCGCCTGGAGGCGTACGGCGACGCTGGCATCCTGCTGCATCGCGCGGGAAAGCACGGAATGGACTTCGGGGTTCGCACTGCGGGGAGAGAGTGCGTTGACGGCGCCGATGCGGACTTCCGGCGCGAAGAGATCGCCGTGGCGAAGCACGTAAAGAAGAACGTTGCGGACATCGCCGTCGTCCACGGTGCCTTGCAAGGTGAAAGGCTGCGGCGCGGCGAGCTGCAATTGAACTTGAGGCCGAACGCCTGCGCCGGAAGGAAGCACGTTGATACCTGCAACGGTCGCGTGATGGAGGTCGATAGCCGCGAGGGCAGAATCTGGCTGCGGAGCAGAGGACGTAGACGCGTCCGGGGCCGATGCAGTTGGCGAAGACGAGGCATCGGTTGAGATGCCACTGCCAGCACGAGAATTCTGCGCCAGAGCGAGCGGAGGACGAGCGGTGGTCATGTGCGAAGACGCCTGTTGCGGCGGTCGCTCAGGAACTTTATGGAGCAAAAGGCGCGGAAGGAACAGGCCAACAGAGAAGCCAATCAGCACGAGAATCGCGGCGCTCCATGCCGGACGCGGCGCGATCCAGCTCGACGGCACCAAGACGCCAAACGAACGGGAAATCCAGCCGCGATCTTCTTCGCGATCCAGGGCGTCCTGCAATCCCGCGCGACAACCGGCCAGCAAAGCGGCATCGGGTTTCGCGTGTTGCGCCGCAATCAGAGAGAGCGCTTCCTTTTCGTGCGCGAAATCGGCAGCGCATGCGGCGCATTGGGCTAAATGCGCGGAGAGACGCGATTCTTCGGCGGGATCAAGCTCACCTCCCGCAGCGGCGAGCGAACAAATCGGCCGCCAGGATTCGCACGGTGCCTTCTGTTCCGGCGGAGGCACCGTGCTTTCTTCCCGGCCGAACTTGCGATCTTCGTTCATGTGGTTCGCGCTCATCGAAACGGGTCCAGCTTGGTGCGCAATTTTTTAGTGGCGCGGAAGAGCGAGTTCTTGGCCGTTTCTTCGGACGTGCCCAGCATTTCGCCAATGGCGCGGAGCCGCAGGCCGTGGTAGTGCTTCAATTCGAAAACGGTGCGTTCGCGCGGGGAAAGCAGTTTTATGGCGTCACGAATCTGATTCGCCAGCTCCTGACCCAGGAGCTGCTTTTCCGGCGAAGCGGAGGCGCGCTCTTCCGCCTGGCGATCGAAGAAATCATGCGTGACGCCGTCGCCATTGGGCAATTCTGGCGCTTGCTCTTCGCGGCGAGTGCTGCGGCGGCGGAGATGATCGAGCGCCACGTTGGTGACAATGCGATATAGCCAGGTATAGAAGCTGCATTCGAAGCGGAAGCGGTGCAGGTTGCGATAGCAACGAAGGAAGCTTTCCTGATAAACATCGCGCGCTTCGTCGGGCTGGTGGATGAGATTCAGAGCCAGCCGCAGAACGTCACGATCATAACGGCGCACTAAATCATCGAACGCCAGGCGGTCGCCAGCCTGGGCTTTGCGGACAAGCGCTTGCTCCTCCGCTGCCTTGGCTAGTGCTGCCTGGCGTGCATCTCCCTCGAGTGCGACGCTCATTCCCATAGTGTAAACCGCCGGAGGACGTCTGGCCACGATGGCCGCTGGACCAAGTCCCTCTCCGACCTGCTATGCTGTCCGGCGCTTCAGGTTATTAGACGATGGGATTTGACCATGCGTTAGCAGCCGGAAACGGTAGATTTTGGGGTGCGAGCGGACCGCCGGGCGAACGCCCCGGGGGGAACATCAAAGGCTGGAGCCGAGGCGAATGAGGCCGTACACAGCTACGCACACCAGAAGGTCGATCAGGGACCCCAGATCTGTTTGAAAACCATGGTGTTGCATCGAATCCGGGAGGTGCCGGAACAGTGAAATGTAGTAGATGGCGTTGCCAATGAGAATGGCGACCAGATATTCCAGCCATCGCCGGAGTGTGGCGCCGAGAATTTTCTTTTGATTCGCCAAGGGCCATTGTTCCCGAGGGCGCGACAGGCGGACCACTCTCCGGCGTGCCTGAAGGGCGGGCAGCCAACATCTTAAGCCAGCGGACTTTGGGTGTAAACGGTGGCCTAGACGTTGTGAACGACGGCGGGCATGGAGTGGGCTCGGGGGCGTGGCGCGACACCCGCGATACTATCGTTGCCTGGGCAAGAGTACCAAAGCGCGCCGCGAAGCTTAGAGGAATTTCGATTTGTAATTTAATTGACGATAACTCTCGCCAACCCGGTGAAATTTTTGCGCGGCGTGGGACCGCATCGCGCGGCTGTGCTCGAAGAGCACGGGATTGCGACCGTTGGCGATCTGCTGAGCTACCTTCCGTTTCGCTACGAAGACCGCATGCGGTTCACTCCAATCGCGGAAATCGTTCCTGGCGAGGTGCACACAATTTTGGCGGAGGTGACCGACGGAGGCGGCAGCACGGTTCGCTTTAAGCGGGGGCGTGGCGCGGTGTTTCATCTGGCGGTGAGAGACAGGACCGGGATGATGTACGCGCGTTTCTTTCACGGCGGGTACCTGCAAGGAAAGCTCAAGGACGGGCAGCGGCTGGTGTTGCACGGGAAGGCCGAACTCGACCCGTACCGACCGGCGAAGCGCGAGATGGTGAATCCACAAATCGAGATGGTGAGCGCCGGCGACGAGGCGCCGGCGGATTCGACGGAGATTGGGCGCATCGTGCCGGTATACGAGGCGATGGGCGGGATCAGCTCGCGGATGCTGCGGCGAATCATTTACGGCGTGCTGCTGAATTTCGACGGCAGCATGCCTGACCCTCTGCCGGACGAAATCCGTTCAAGGTTTCGTTTCCCGACGCGGCGCGAAGCGCTGCTTTACGCGCACTTCCCTCCCAAAGACGAAAATCTGGAGTTGCTGAACAGTTTTCGAAGCCCGGCACAACTGCGGCTGATCTTCGAGGAATTTTTCTATTATCAGCTGGCGCTGGCGTTGAGGCGCCAACACGAACATCATCGCGCGGGCATCGCCATGCGCGTGCGCGAAGACAAAGTGCGTGAGGCGTTGAAGCGGATCTTGCCCTTTAAGCCGACCGCAGCGCAGAAACGAGTACTGGCCGAGATTGCCGGCGATCTGGAAAAACCGTATCCGATGAACCGGCTGCTCGAAGGAGACGTGGGCAGCGGGAAGACCCTCGTGGCGCTGGAAGCGGCCACGATTGCGATTGAGAATGGCTGCCAAGTGGCGCTGATGGTGCCGACGGAAATCCTGGCGGCACAGCATTATCTTTCGGCGCGGCGTGTTTTTGGGCCAGCGGGATATCGCGTGGAACTGATTACGGGCGGCCGCACGAAAGTGGAACGCGAACTAGCTGAACTGCGGGTGCAGGTGGGCCAAGTACAACTGGTGGTGGGAACGCACGCGTTGATTGAAGCGGGTGTGAAATTTGACAGACTCGGGCTGGTGATTGTAGACGAGCAGCACCGGTTTGGCGTGCTGCAGCGCAAGCGGTTGATCGAGAAGGGAGCATCTCCGCACGTGCTGGTGATGACCGCAACGCCCATTCCGCGCACGCTGGCGCTGACGCTTTACGGCGATCTGGATATTTCGGTGATCGATGAGCTGCCACCGGGACGGACGCCGATCGAGACGCGATGGTCCGCGGACGCACAGCTTCCGGGCGTGTGGGAATTTTTGCGGCGCGAAATCGCGCGCGGCCGGCAGGCGTACGTCGTCTATCCGGTGATTGAGGAGTCGAAGCAGGAATTAAAGGCGGCGACCGCTGAATACGAGCGGCTGGCGAAGAGCGTCTTCGCCAAGCTGCAGGTGGGACTGCTGCACGGGCGGCTGAAAAACGAAGAAAAAGAAGCGGTGATGGAGCAGTTTCGGCGCGGCGATCTAAATGTGCTGGTTGCGACGACGGTGATTGAAGTGGGCGTGGACGTGCCGAACGCAACGGTGATGGTGATCGAACACGCCGACCGCTTCGGGCTGGCGCAATTGCATCAACTTCGCGGGCGCATCGGGCGCGGCACGGAGAAATCCCACTGCATCCTAATTGCACCGAAGACGATCACCGGAGAGGCCCGCGAGCGCATCGACACGATGGTGGGCACGTCCAACGGATTCGAGATCGCCGAGAGCGATTTGAAGCAGCGCGGGCCGGGAGAATTTTTCGGCACGCGGCAGCATGGCGACGCGGCGTTTTCTTTTGCACAGCCACTGCGCGATCGAGAGATCTTGGAGCTGGCGCGGCGCGAGGCATTCGCGCTGGCCGAAAGTCCCGAGAAAGCGAAAGAAGTGGCGGCGAAGCTGGAGTCGTTGAACCCATCGTGGCAGCGCCGCTATCAATTGGCATCGGTTGGATGATAGGAAGCGCGAATGGACGAGTGAGGTCATGAGGTGACGCGTTGCGCGTGATCGCTGGAAACTTTCGCAGCCGGCGGCTAAAGGGGCCGGGAGCATTGAAGATTCGCCCCACGAGCGATCGATTGCGCGAAACGCTTTTCAACGTGCTGGGGCCGACGGTGGAGGATTCGCTGTTTTTTGACCTGTACGCAGGAACGGGAGCCATCGGAATTGAAGCGATCAGCCGCGGTGCGCGCGAAGTAGTCTTCGTTGAATCGCATCCAAAAACTGCGAGCTTGATTCGCGAGAATCTAGCGGCATTAGGGGTGAACGGCGGCGCGGAAATTCTGGACGTCAGCGCGCAGCAAGGACTGGAAAAGCTTGCGTCGCGCCATTTGCTGGCGGACTTCATTTTTCTCGATCCTCCCTACAACGCACCTGACGAATACGCGAAAACGCTGGAGTTTCTAGACGCGTCGCATCTAGTGGCGCCGGAAGGAATCGTGATCGCGGAACACGTGAGAAAGCTGGAGCTTCCGGAGCGCTTCTTGCGTCTGGAGCGCTCGCGTTTGCTGGAACAGGGCGAAGCGGCGCTCAGCTTTTACCGGCTTGCGGAGGCGGCATGACGGCAGCGTGCCGCACGCATCGGGTATAATGCGCCAATGCAGCAAGCAGTGAAGCGCGCGCGCGATCGGAATCAGGCTCCGATCATCGAGGTGGTGAGCCGCGCTCGCAGTGCGCCCGTGAAATTAGGCGTGGAGTGGGGCTCGCGTGCGGAGGAATTTCGCAGCAGCCTGCGCGAGTTCTTCACCGGGCCACGGCCAAGCAAAACGGCGGAAAGCGGCGTCGACTCGCTGAAGGTTGAGTTCATCGAACCGCATGTGCCGGTCCGCGGATTTCTGGCCTCGTGCCTGTGGCACGTGGCGGCGATTTGGCTGCTGATTCTGCCGATCTGGGGATTTTTGCCGAAAGTGCGGCCTACGCTGCAACCTCCGCAAATCGAGATGACGTGGTACACGACTCCCGCGGATTTGCCGAAGATTTTGCTTCCGAGCGCCACGCCAAGATCCAAAGCGGTTACGCGCAAAGTAAACCTGGCGGCGAAGTCGGCTCCGGCGGCCGAAGCCTATCACCCGCGGCAAACGATTCTTTCCATTCCGGTGCACGAGACGCATCCGAGACAAACGCTGATTCAACCCAAGGCTCCGCTGGAACCGCCGAAAGTGGTTCCGAATCTGCCGAACATGGTGCAGTGGACGACAAGCGAGCCGCCGAAATTACAATTGCAGCTTTCCGCCTCAAACGCCGCGCCCCGAATCGAACGTCGTCAGATACAAAATGCGGCGGCGCCGGAGATCTCGGATGCGACAGAGAATGGCGCAAGGCTCGATTTGCTCGCCAACGAGGTGCCGAAGCGGCTGGCAATGCCATTGAGTGCAGCAACGGCAGTGGCTGTCGCGCGGCATAGGGCTAGCACTTCACGCGCGCAGGCGCCGGTTATTCGCGAGAATTCGGAGAGCGATGCGAATCTGGGGCAATTGATCGCGCTTTCGGCAACGCCAGCGCTGGCGGCACCAAGAGTGAAGGTGCCGGCTGGAAATTTGGCGGCGCGCATTGCGATGTCGCCCACCGGGCGGAAATCGGGGACGAGGGGCGGTTCAGCTTCGGGGACGCAATCGATCGCGTCTAATTCAGCGATGAAAGGCGGCGGAACGTTACCCGCGGCGATCAGCATCAGCGGAGGAAGCTCGCGCGCAAAGAACGGCGAAATGCATTCGCCGGGGAATTTTCGGCGCGACCTGGGGCTTACGACTTTTTCGCGCGCGGACGCGGACACGCTGCGCCGATCGGCACCTGCGCGCATCGACGTGGCCCACATCAACCCGTCGTTGCCACCCGAAACAGTTTTCTCCGGCAGGCAGGTTTACACGATGAATATCAGCATGCCTAACGTGACCAGCGCCAGCGGCAGTTGGATTTTGAATTTCGCGCAACTGGATACCGGCGATGGTTCCGCGATGCAGCACCTTGGGGCTCTCTCGGGCCCGTCGCCGATGGTTAAAGTAGACCCGAAGTATCCGTCGGAAATGATCCGCGAACACGTGCAGGGCGAAGTCGTGCTTTACGCAATCATTCGCAAGAATGGCTCCGTGGACAGCATTAGAGTGATGCGGAGCCTTGATCCGCAGTTGGATCGCGATGCAGCGGCGGCGCTCGCCGAATGGAAATTTCGTCCGGGCATGCGCGCCGGCGTGCCGGTGGATATCGAGGCAGTTGTCCACATTCCTTTCAATTACGCTGTTCCGACGAAGTAATTTGGGAGTTAGTACCGCGGGCGCGGAATCAGAAGTGGGCGCGCAGCTCGCGAAACGCATTAATGATCAGCAGCTTTCCTGCTCCGCTTTCGAGCTCCGCGTGTTCCATGTGCCAGGTCTTCGGATGCGGGATGAACACGGCGTTGAGACCGGACTGCAAGGCGGGATTGATATCGCTTTTCGGGCTATTGCCGACCATCCAGCCGTGCGATTTCACGATTTTGAAATTTCCGATTAACCGCTCGTAGGTGTCTGGACCTTTTTCGGAGACGATCTCGATGGCATCGAAATACGATTGCAGGCCGGAGCGCTCGACCTTGGCGGCTTGTTCGGCGGCTTCGCCTTTGGTGACCAGGATCAGGCGGTGATGCTTGGCGAGGTAGGCCAGCGTCTCCGGCACTCCTTCTAGAATTTGCGGCGGAGTTTGCTCCAGCTTGGCGACCATCTGCTCGATTTCTTTAACCAGTTCGCGGCGCGCGGCATTGCCGGCAAGTTTCAGATAGGTGTCTTCTAGCGAGCGGCCGAAGCTGCGGACGCCGTAGCCGTGCTGGCGAATGTTGCGGCGCTCCGTCTCGTTCAAAATGTAGCGAATGTATTCGCGTGTGTAGCCGAGGTGTTCGAGGCTGGTGATGAAATCGTCGATGGTCTTCTCAAAGAAGATGTTGTTTTCCCAGAGTGTATCGTCGGCATCGATCAACAAAGTATGGCGTGGCATTCAAAAAACCCCGGAATAATGCTGCGCCAGCGGACGAAATAAAGGAAGAATTTTCTGGGACCCGTGACGCGTGTGTGCAAGCGAGCGATAGAGGATAGTCGAAAGAACTCAAATAGCGCGGAGAAAGGCGCTAAGCCGTGGCGGGAAGGAACTCGTAGCGGTCGATTCGCGCCGCCACACCGCAACGGGCATTGTGCGGTTCCACGCGCAACACGCGCGCGTAGCAGCGAATGTGGACGTCTCCGGCAAGAGTGATTTGCTGCGGCAGAGTGAGCACGAATTCAATAGAGCTGCCGGGTTGCACGCTACCTTCGGTGAGGAAATAGAGGCCGCGATAGCTGACGTCGCGCGTCTCCCCGCTGCGCTCGGGGGTGTCGCCGTTTTCTGGCAGACGAACCTTTACCGGCAGCATCATCGAAAAACGGCGTGTGGCGCGACGCTCGACGCTCGATTCCATCAGCCCTCCGGCTCCCCAGCCTGCGCTCAAACTACCATCGGTTTCCGCGGTGCGCAATGGTATTTGCGGATGGAAATGGGGACGGGAGCGGGTGTGTTCGCCTTTGGGCCGGCCGCTCTGCCGATGTGAAACTGAGAGAAGGCAAATTCCAGCTACGGCGATAATTTGAACCGGCGCGCTACAGCCGTTCACAGGATAAGCGGAGGCAGCCGGACGGTTTGACCTGCCACGGGCCCGGCCGCTAGGATGGCAAGATGGAGCGTGCTCAGGTGCTGTCGGAGCAACGGAAGCATCCCCGCGCGCATCTGCGGTTTCCCGCGCGAATTCGATGGCAGGGGCCGCTCGGCATGCGATTTGAAATCGCAGAGATCATTGACGTTTCACGCGAAGGTGTACTGCTCGTTTGGCGTGGGGATTTGCCGGCGACGATGTCGCGCTGTTGGATCGTCTTTCCTTTTGATCCGAGTGCGACCGGAACACTGGAGCCGGAAACCCCAGCGCGCATCGCCCGCATCGAGAGCGATCCCGGCGGTGCACACCGCGTTGGGTTGCAATTGCAGCCGAGGAAACGCAGCGATTGCTCCACGATACAGCTCGAGCGCCGAGGCTTTGCGCGCGTTGCAGTATGCCTGCCGATTTTCGTGCGATCGAAGGGCATGCCTTGGCCGGAAGAGGCGATGACGCGCGATTTTTCACGCAGCGGGTTGCGATTTGAAACATCGCACGTTTACGCCACTGGAGGGACCATCCACGCGAAAATTCCCTGGGGCGAATGGGCTGAGGGGGGAGAAATTTGCGGGCGCGTGGTGCGCGTGGAGCCAACCGAAGACGATGCGGTGATCGGTCGTCCGGCGGATCGATTGAGCGGGCATTCAGGCACGAACTGTGGCTTCACATGCGTAGCCGTGGAATGGATTGACACGGAATCTCGGACAAGCAGCGACGTTGATGGCTGACGTCTTCCACCGCAATTTCTTTTTGAATGGACCGGCCGGGCGGCTGGAAGCGCTGCTGTGGACGACTTCGAGTGCAGATCCGAGCTTTTCGGCGCTCGTGTGCCACCCGCATCCGCTTTTTGGCGGGACGATGCATAACAAGGTCGTCTATCAGGCAGCAAAGGCCTTGCATCAGTGCGGGGCGCCGGTACTGCGATTTAATTTCCGCGGTGCGGGCCAGAGCGAGGGTGCCCACGATGAAGGCCGCGGTGAGCGCGATGACGTTCGCGCCGCGCTCGATTACCTAGCAGCGGAGTTCCCAGGCCTGCCGATTTTGCTGGCGGGCTTCAGCTTTGGATCGTCGGTTGGGTTGCGCGTGGGATGCGGGGATGCACGAGTAAAGGAATTGATCGGCCTGGGATTGCCCGTGGACAACGTGGACATGACATTCTTGCAGTCATGCGGCAAGCCGAAATTGATTTTGCAAGGCGGCAACGATCAATTCGGCGCGCGCGTTAAGCTGGAAGCGCTGTATGCCACGCTTCCGGAGCCGAAGCGAATGATCATTTTCGACGGAGCCGACCATTTTTTCGCGGGTGCCCTGCCAAAGGTGGGTGACGCAATACAGTCATGGGTTTCGGCACATCACCCGGCGCTTGGCGCAACTTCAGCACCCTGAGCCAGGGTTCGCGATTAAGGCGTTCTCTGTTCAAATAGTTTCAAGAACTCGTCGCGCGCTGCGGGTTCCATTTTGACCATTCGCAAATTGGCGCGGACATGCTCCACGTGGCTCATGCCTGCAAGCGCGGTGGTGACTCCCGGAACGGAACGGGCGAATTGCAGCGCGCGCTCGGCGTCTGTTTCTCCGCGAATCGCCTGCGCCATGTATTGCGGGAGATTTCGAGTGAGCTGGCCTTGCAACAGCGAAGCGCTGACGACCATGGTGATGCCCAGAGCGCGCGCGGCTTGCACCATCGACAACGTCTTGCCGTGAACCACTTGGTTAGGCCGCAAGAGCGCCTCGGGCATGGCCAAATTCAGCGGCAACTGCAGAAACCGAAAATGATGATCGGCCCCGCCGACTTCGCGCGCCAACGCCTCGATTTCAGGCAGCGACATGTATCCGGGCGACTGCACATTTTCGCGAAACGCGTTCCAGGTGGCTAATCCGTACGCGGCAATTTTCCCGCTAGCCACGGCGGATTCCATGAATTCAAGTGCTTGGCGAATCCGGTTGCGAAATTCCTCGGCCGGCACTTCGTTCAACTGCGTTTCCGGATTGTGCAGGTAGAAAACGTCTATGCACGTGACGCCGAGGTTGTCCAAACTGCGATTTAGCTGGTCTTCCAGATAACGTGGCGCCATACAATGGCAACCGGCGGTGATGTCTTCCGCGCGGAGAATTTCTGGTTCGAGATATTCCTCAGCAAAATACTCGTCAGTATCATCGGGCATCTCGCCGTCGGGCGTCAGGAACCCGGCCTTGGAGCACAGGATAACTTCCTCACGCGAGTAACCTTTGGCTGTAAGATGCTTTAGCGCTTCACCGATGGATCGTTCGCTGCGCTGAAGGCGGTAATTGATAGCCGTGTCGATCACATTGAAACCACCTTCTACGGCGGCAATCACCGATTCCGAGTAACTGCGGTCCGTGGCCTCGTCGGGTTCCCCAAGATACGTGCCAATGCCGATCGACGACATAACCAATCCGCCGGGAATCTCGCGAAAATGGCCGGGCGCGGCGGCGCCATGAAATCGTGCTGCGTAGCGCAGCGTTCCCTGCGGCGTAGCATGGCCGGGTAATTTCTGTGAATCAATTGTTGCGGGGAAACGCATTCTAGCCTCACATCGACAATTTCAAACGAGGGCGCAGTATAGCAAACGACGCGCTTCCTTGCGCCAAGCCGGGCATCAGCGCGTTTACTCCACGATGGGCGTGGTCATTTCCTGGGCCGGCTCTCCGCCCGCCATGCCTTGCGCGATGATCAGTTCCTGTGCCTCGATGCGAATCTTCGGCAAATTGCGCGCGAAGAAAATCGCTCCGATGATCGCGACGAAGCCGCCGAGCGCCAGAGTATGCGGCGCGCCGATTCGTTCGGCAAGCGCGCCGTAGAGCAATGCACCTAGCGGAGCCATGCCCATGAACATCATGGAATACACCGCCATGATGCGGCCGCGCAGCCGGTCGGGCACCATCACTTGAATCAGGGTATTGGACGAGGCCATTTGGGTCATCATCGAAAAGCCCATTGCCACCAGCACGCACAGCGACAACACGTACCAACGCGAGAAGGAAAAAAGAATCAGCCCGGTGCCGAAGCCCCCGCATGCGATGGCCACCAACCTGCCCAGACCCTTCACGCCCCGCCGCGAAGCCAGCGTAAGCGCGCCGAACAAAGCGCCAATGCCGACGGCGCCCATTAGAACGCCATAGGTACGGGCGGTGCCGTGCAGGATTTTCTCCGCGAAAACCGGCATCAGCACGGAATACGGCATGGCCGCCACGCTCACCAGCGCGATCAGCATCAGTAGCGCGCGAATCGGCGCGGTATTGCGCGCAAATCGAAAACCTTCACGAATGTGCTCGAGCGGCGGCACCTGCGCGCCTTCTCTTTTTGGTTTCGGCGCGATGCGCATTAAAAGCAGTCCGGCAATCACAGCGATATAGCTGACGGAATTCCCGAAGAAACACCAGCCCTCGCCAACCTTGTACACGATGATGCCGGCGATCACCGGACCGATCACGCGGGCGCCTTGAAACATTGATGAATTCAGCGCGATCGCGTTCATCAGATCTTCGCGTCCGACCATCTCCACCAGAAACGCCTGGCGCGTGGGGATGTCGAAGGCGTTTACAACTCCCATAGCCGCCGCGAGGATGATCACCTGCTCGACGGTCACGCGATGCGTTAGCGTCAAAAACGCAAGCGTTCCGGCAAGGAGCATTGACGCCGTCTGAGTGCCGATTACGATTTTCCGGCGATCGAAGCGATCGGCCACATACCCGCCCGCCGTGGCGAAAAGCGATACAGGTATCTGGCCCGCGAACGCAGCGATGCCGAGCAGGAACGAAGAACCTGTCAAGCGGTAGACCAGCAAGGCTTCGGCGGCCGTATCCATCCAGGTGCCAATTAGAGATATCAGCTGGCCGCTGAAGAAAAGCTGAAAATTGCGGTGTTTGAGCGAGCGGCCCATGTTCCGAAAACGAGACCGGTCCTCGATCGCTATCGGATTATCTGTGTCACCCTCACTCATCTAGTCATTGTACGATGCCGCGACCCGCGACGCGGATTCGATCGCGTCTCGTGGCGTACTTTGTTTGCTTGCGGATCAGGTTTTCGCCGGTGGAGTTTTGCCGGGCGCCGGTTCTGGCGGTGCCGTTTGCAGCAGCCGGCTGCACGCGCGCAGGATCCTTCGATAAGGCCAATCTTTCTCGCGAAAGAAGATTTCGCCCTCTCGCGGCTTCGAATAGAACCAGCGTGCAATCATGGCGAGATGTTCTGATAGCTCGGCTGGCGCAGAGTGCAGCCCGTAGCGCTTACGAATGTCGGTAGTATCAGACGCGGCAACTGCTTCGGCCTGAATGGCGCTGTCCGGTGGTTCGCTGGCATAAGAGTCCGGGGCATTCGGAGCGGCTGGCTCGTTCGATGGCAGATCAGGTTTCGCAGCGGCTGGCTTCGGGTCCAACTCGTGCCGCAGGATAGCCTCGACCGAACGCGGCTGGCTGGACTCTCCGAAATCCAGGAAAATGGGCTCGGATAGCAATCCACTTCGAACCGGAAAAACGACAATCGATTTTTCACCAGCGGCACGCTGCAGAACCACAGCGTCAATCATTTCGATGCGGCGGGCGATCTCCGGCAAGCCCCAGAGCGCGGCGGAGACTTTTTCCACGCGCTTGTGAATGGCGGCGGCTTGTTCGAAATCGAGCGCCTCGCTGGCCGCTTCCCTTTCGCGCTGAAGCTGGTCTTTCAGCCATGCGCCTGTGGAATCCAAGGTTTGCAGAACCCGGGCGACCTCTGCTTCATATTCCTGCTTACTACACCCGGCGAAACACGGCGCCAGGCACATTTTCATTTCCGAATAAATGCAGCCGGGATAGCTCGGGTCGCGTCGGATTTTAATCTGGCAACGGCGAATCTTAAAGAGGTCGAGGAAGCCCTCCGCGAATCCGTCGGCAGAGCGGCGCGAAGCAAATGGGCCAAAATAGAAGGCGCCGTCGGCACGCAGGCCGCGCGTCACGTAACAGCGCGGATATTCATTGCGCAAATTCACTTTCAATAGCGCCGGGCGGCGCAGACGCAGCAGATCGCGGTAGCGTTGAGGAAGCTTTTCGCGCGCGTTTTGGTATAGCGTGAGAGTCTGCTCGAATTTCGAGCCGGTGACGCGATAACGGATGCCAGAGACAACCGCGCGCAGATTCAGCCGTTTTGAGGAACCGTCTGGGGCGCGCAGCAATCGCTCGGCGGCGCGGCGAATGTCCGCAGTGCGTGCGAGATACGGCTGCGCGCCGGCATTCGCCATTTGCAATAGCAAAACGCCCGGGCGCGCCGGCAGTACGGCGAAAAACTCTGCGTCGCGCGCGGCATCAAATGCGAACCCGGAATCGAGCTCAAGCATGAAAAATATGGACGAGCACAGTCGTCACGGCTGGTGCCCGCGGAGCGCCCAGGAGGCGATCACCAGCCGCTGGATTTCGCTGGTGCCTTCGTAGATTTCGGTGATGCGCGCATCGCGATAGGCGCGTTCCACGGGATACTCGCTGCTGTAGCCGTTTCCACCGTGAACTTGAATGGCCCGGTGCGCCACGCGGGTAGCCATCTCACTGGCGTAGAGCTTGGCGATGGACGCTTCCATGGAAAAGCGCGCGCCAGAGTCCTGCTTCCAAGCGGCGCGACGTGCGAGCAGGCGCGCTGCATCAATCTCGGTGGCCATATCCGCGAGCATGAACTGGATGGCCTGAAATTCGGCGATGGGATGGCCGAAGGCCTGGCGCTGGCGGGCGTAGGAAAGCGCAGCTTCGTAGGCACCCTGCGCGATACCGATGGCCTGAGAGGCGATGCCGACGCGCCCGCCATCGAGCGTGGAGAGGGCAATTTTGTAGCCCTCGCCCTCGTTGCCGATGCGATTGCCGACCGGAATTTCGCAATCGTTGAACACCAATTCAGTGCAGGCGGTGGCGTGGATGCCGAGCTTCTTCTCGTCCTTGCCGACGGCGAATCCGGTCGTACCTTTGTCGACCATAACCACCGTAATTCCCTTTTCGCCCTTTTCTGGCTGGGTATTCACGTAGACCATAGCCGCGTCGGCCACGCCGCCGCAGGTAATCCAAGCTTTTGTGCCGTTGACGACGTAGCAATCGCCTTTGCGGACAGCTCTGGTTGCCAGAGCGGCGGCGTTGGAACCGGCCTGCGGCTCAGTGAGCGCGTAGCAGCCGACCGCTTCCCCGCGCGCCATAGGCTCCAGATACTTGCGCTTCTGTTCCTCCGTCCCGAAACGATGGAGGCAATCGCCATAGAGCGAGTTTTGCACCGAGAGAATCACGCCCGTGGACGCGCATACCCGGGAAATTTCCTCTATCATGATGCTGTAGCTGATGTGGTCCATTCCCGCGCCGCCGCAGGATTCCGGCAGCGCCACGGCGGTAAGGCCCAGAGCTGCCGCTTTGCGGATGATTTCACGCGGAAAGCGGCCGGTTTCGTCGAGTTCTTTGGCAAAGGGACGAACTTCCGCCTCGGCAAAATCCCGCACGCTCTTTTGCAGCAGCTTCTGCTCTTCGCTGAGTTCGAGATTCAAGGAGTCGCTCTGATGTCCCGTTGGATCAAAAAGCTCGCACCCGCTGGGCCTCATCAATCATCCGATTGTAACAGCGGAACACGTGGCCGCACTTGAAAGCCTAAAAGATGTAGTCATACGGCGGGGATTCATCACTGCGGCGTTGGTGCAAGAGATCCGCAAGGGAGGAAATATGGAACCGCGTCTTGATGCGTATAGAATCGCGCCGCAAGCCTATCCGGCGGTCGCGGCACTTCAGAAATACGTCGATTCCTGCGGGCTTGAGCCGCTACTGCTCGAACTCGTGCGGTTGAGAGCTTCGCAGATCAACGGCTGCGCGTATTGT
>JBOGNC010000020.1:0-28866 GCA_050747045.1 Candidatus Acidiferrales bacterium
TCACTATACCGGAAAACTGAATTCATTCGACTGGATCGTCTACTGGAGCAACGCGGCAGCGCTGTTTTTGCAGCCGGCCCTGCTGGTGCATTTCTCTTTGGTTTTCCCTGAGCGGCGCAGTTCGCTGCTGGCCAAGCTCACGGCCGTATACAGCCTCCCCCTGGCACTACTAGCGACGCATGTAATGGTCGCCAAGGCTTGGCTGGATTTCATGCCTTCCGTGACGTCTGGAATCATCTTGGACAGAATCGAAACCGCGTACGTGGGTGCGTACTTCCTGCTGGCGGCGGGAATATTCCTAGCGAGCTATTTGCGTGCTCCGAACGGAATCCTGCGGCAGCAGCTGAAATGGGTGACGGGTGGGACTCTCGCGGGAATCGTGCCATTCCTGGCGCTCTACGCATTGCCGGGATTGTTCGTGATCGCGCCTCCACGGTGGACGCAGCTTTCGGTTTTTTCGCTGATTCTGATTCCGCTGTGCTTCGGCTACGCCATCATCCGCTACCGGCTGATGGACGTGGATATCATCTTCAAGCGCGGCCTGGCCTACACCTTCGCCACGGCCGGCGTGGTAGCTATCTACTTTGCGGCCATCGCCGTGATCGGCGAACTTTTCCATACCAGCGGGCCAACTGGTCCTGCCAGTGGCGTGATAGCTATCGTCGTCGCTGCGTTTCTCTTTCAACCGCTGCGCGATTGGGTGCAGGGGCGGCTCGACCATTTCTTCTATCGCGACCGCCTCGACTATCGCCGCACGCTGATCGAATTCGGCCGGGCGCTGACAAATGAAGTACGCGTGGAGCCGATGCTCGGTTCGGTGCTCGATCGCATTTCGCAAACGCTGCTGGTGGACCGGCTCGCTGTGTTCCTGGAGGATCCGGCGGCGCGCGGGGAATTCTCTCTGGCGCGCGCGATCGGCGTGCAAAGCGACGGCGAGCTGGATTTAGGTTTTCTGAAAGCGAGTGGGCGTCCGGCACTCGATCGCGGCTGTCTGTTTTTCGAATCCGGGCGCGTGGCTGCAGTCGAGCCCGAGAGCGCTCGTCGCACTCTCGATCAGCTTGATCTAAATTACTTCATTCCGTGCCGTTTCCGCGAGCGCACCGTGGCGGTGCTTGGCCTCGGAAAGACCGTGGACGGCGATTATCTTTCGAGCGAGGACCTGGAACTACTTTCCACGATTGCCGGATACGTGGCGATCGCCATTGAAAATGCCGGGCTTTATGAGTCGCTTGAACAAAAGGCCGTGCAGGTGGAGCGCCTAAAAGACTTCAGCGAAAATATCGTGGAATCCCTTCGCATCGGAGTGGCCACTACAGACCTGGATGGACGCGTGGAATCGTGGAACTCGCAGATCGAAGAACTGATCGACGTCCCCAAGAGCGAAGCGCTGGGCCGCAAACTGGAAGACGCGCTGCCCGTCGACCTGTCGCGCGAAATTGCCGCACACGCAGCCGGCGATCATGTCTCAGGAATTTACAAGCACCACGTGCACACGCGCGGCGGGCGGCACATCGTGGTGAATGCGTCAGTGGCGCCGCTGCTGGGCAAGGACGGCGGGCAACTTGGCCGGCTGGTGCTGCTGGACGACATCACACAGCGCGTGCGGCTGGAAGATCAGCTAGTGCAGACAGAAAAGCTCACCTCGCTCGGGCTGCTGGCCGCAGGTGTGGCGCATGAAGTGAACACGCCCCTGGCAGTGATTTCCAACTATATCCAGATGTTGGCGAAGCAGATTCCGTCGGATGATCCGCGGCAAAAGACGATCGAGCGGATCGTGAAGCAGACGTTCCGCGCCAGCGAGATCGTCAATAACCTGCTGAATTTTTCGCGGACCGGCGGCGCGCAGGCGGTGGAAGTGGACGTAAACACGATCGTAGAGGAAACTCTGACGCTGGTGCAGCACCCGTTCAAGACCGCGCATATCGCCGTGGCCAAGAAATATTCGGAGCCGCTGCCCGCGATCCTGGGATCCACCACTCGACTTCAGCAGGTATTTCTGAACCTCTTCATGAATGCGCGAGACGCCATGCCCGGCGGCGGAATGCTGGAAGTTCGCACGGCAGCCTTCAACGGCTCGGTGGAAATCGAAGTTACGGACACCGGGGCCGGCATTCCACCGGAAAATCTGCATCGCATTTTCGATCCGTTCTTCACCACCAAAGCGACGGGACGCGGCACCGGGCTGGGCCTCTCCGTGAGCTATGGCATCATCAAAGAACTTGCAGGCAAGGTAGACGTCCGCTCCACGCCCGGCAAGGGCACGTCCTTCCGGCTGGAATTCCCCGTGGCCAGGAAAGCAGTACATGCCTAAAGGTTCGATCCTCGTCGTTGACGATGAGTTGGAAATTCGCGAAGGCTTGGAAGCACTGCTGAAGTCCGAGGGTTTCGACGTGACGCTCGCCGAAACTGCTGAGGCGGGCCTACGCAAGCTGGAAGACAAGCCTTACGATTTGACCCTTCTCGACGTGAGCCTGCCGGACCGCAACGGACTGGACATGCTGCGTGAAATTCGCCGCCGCGACCCGAATCTTTCCGTGATTTTGATTACGGCGTTCGGCTCGATCGATATGGCACGCGCAGCCTTCAAAAGTGGCGCGCACGATTACATCACCAAGCCGTGGTCCAACGACGAACTGGTAACGCAGGTTTCGCTGGCGATCGAAGGGCGGCGGCTGCGCGAAGAGAACGTCCAACTGAAGCGCGCGCTGAAACAGCGCTACAACTTTCCTAATATTATCGGCAAAAGCGACAAGATGCTGGCGGTGCTCGATTTGGTGACGCAAGTGTCGCCTTCGCGCTCCACGGTGCTGATTTCCGGCGAAAGCGGCACCGGCAAGGAGCTGATCGCCAAGGCCATTCACGCTGCCTCGCCGCGCGCAGATAAGGCGTTCATTCCCATAAACACAGGCTCGATTCCATCGGACTTGCTGGAATCGCAGCTTTTCGGGCATGTGAGAGGCGCGTTCACCAGCGCCATTGCGTCAAAGAAAGGACTGTTCGAAGTCGCGGACCAAGGCACTATTTTCTTCGACGAAATCTCGACCATTAGTCCTGAGACCCAAGCCAAGCTGCTGCGCGTGATTCAGGAACGCGAGTTCATGCGCCTGGGCGCCACGGACACGATCAAAGTGGACGTGCGAATCCTGGCCGCGTCCAATGAAGACCTGCGCAAGATGGTTCGCGAAGGGCGCTTCCGTGAGGATTTGTACCACCGCCTCAACGTGATTGCCATTAATCTGCCGCCACTGCGCGACCGCAAGGAAGATATTCCGCTGCTGGTGGAGCGCTTCATCGAGCGGTTTTGCCGCGAGAATAACAAACCGCCGCGCCAATTCACCAACGCTGCGATGAAGCTTCTGATGGATTACGACTGGCTAGGCAACGTGCGCGAGCTGGAGAACGCTGTTGAACGTTCCGTAGTGCTCTCCACTGGCGATTCGATGGACTTCGACCTGCTGCCGGAAACCGTGGGAACCTGCGAAGTGGTAAAAGGCGTTCGGCTGCAGCTGGCGGAGTTTTTGCCTCCGTTGCCCGGCGAAGTCGGCCCGCACACGTCCGCGCCTGCGCCTTCGCTCTTCGAAATCCTTGAGGAAGTGGAACGGCGCATCATCGTGGACATGTTGGAGCGCACGCACTGGAATCAAACGGAAGCTGCGGAGCGTTTTCAAGTGCCGCTCTCGACGCTGAATCAGAAGATCAAGCGGCTTGGGATCGAGACGCGCCGCCGTCCAGGCGCAGGACGCGGCGCGGGAAATGGCGTGGAAGATCCAGCAGAATTTGCAGCGGGGAAATAGCCGGGCTAAGAAACGAGCGGCTGCCCGGCGATCGTTTCAAGGATTCGATAGGGCGCACGCTCCGGCGCCACAAGTGCGCTAGGAGGAATCAACAGCGTCTGCTCCATCGCGTACTGGCCGGACATAGCCGCGTGCGCCACGCCGTCCGTAAACACCAGCCAGGTAGCCAGCGGCGGAAATTCCATGCGGTTCTTCGGAAAATTTCGCTGAAAATCTGCATTCTCTTTCAAATAATCGTGGAACTGCAGCATGAACGCGTCGTATGGCGTGCGTCCGCGCCTGCGACTGCCGAGCTTTTCGGCTAAGCCGTTCATGGTGCGGCTGAAAGCCGATTCCCGGGCAAATCTGCGCAGGCCCGCATCGTCCGCGTACCGCCGCGCCAGCGAATCGAATGCGCCCGTGGTGTTCCACACGCGACCTTTCGACGGGTTGAGGTTCGTGAAGATGCGCAGGATGCGCCCGCCGCGCGTGGGTCGGCTCGGGAAGGCGTCCACATGAAGCAGGTCGTTGCGCTTATGCAGCGGCAGGTCGCGGCCTTGCTCTTCCAGCGGGCGGAAACTCGAAAAATCGACAATCCACTTCCCTGCATACGGCGCCAAAAATTCGGCGGCAAATCGCAGTAACTGCTGGCTGTAGTCGCGCAGGATTGAATGAACGCGCTGCACCGTCGCCCCGTCGCCCCCCACCCCACGCAGAGTGTCGTCTCCCGAACGATAGGATACATTCTTATGCATCCGCAATTCTGACCACTTCTGCGAAATCAGAAAATCGCGGTCGGAGGCGGGGAATTCGAAGGGAGGCTCGCGAAAGAAAAGAATCTGTCCGCTCTCCAGCAATTCGCAATATGCTCGGGCCCGCTCGGCCGCCCGCTCTGGGCTCAGCCATCCAGCCGGCAGCTTGTAATCCTCCACCGTGATCCAGGAGGCGTCCGCCATGCTATTTCCGCCTTTGATTTGGGCGCTTCGGAAGATTCGGGTGCCGCAGGCAGGCTTGAGTCACGAGCCCTTCGATACGGCTTCCTTCCGGTCATAGCCGCGCGGCAAAAGCGCAGTCGAGAGATCGACGCCCGATAAATCCACGCCGTCGAGATTTGTCTCGCGCAGAATCGCCGCCTTCATGTTCGCGCCGTCGAAAATGGCGCCGGCTACGTCTGCTTCGCGGAAATTGGTAACGCCGCAGTCGGCGCGTCGCAAGATTGCGCCGCTCAAATTGGCGCGAAAAAGCTCCGCGCCGCCGATCTGCGCCTCGGTCATTTCGGCGCCGCTGAAATTTGCCTCTGTGCAATCAGCCCGGCGCAGGTCAGCGCGCCGAAGTTGGCAGCCGCTCATGTCGGCGGCACATAGCTTGGCATCGCGCAGGCTTGCGCCCTCGAGGTTCGCGCCGCCGCAATCCGCCAAAGCTAGATTCGCTCCTCCAAAGTCGACGCGTGATAAATCCGCCCCCGAAAAATCCGCCCGCTTCCCTCCGTTCTCGCCGCGGACAAATTTATGGTGCGCTGCCAAAGCGTCCGAAACTTTTTCGTCCTTATGACGAATGCTGCCCGGGGAGCGCAGCTTTGAACCCCGAATTGCGTTCAGTATGGCCATGTCCCTTCACACTGTGGAATTGAACCCCAGCATATTCTACTAGACGCGGAGCCGCTACGCACCCGGATACGCGACCCCTAGCCGCGCCTGTGGTAACTTATGACATGAGGCTGTTCGCGCAATTCGGCCTTCGGTCGAGCCTCTGGACACGTTTTTTCTCGCCTCGCGGCTGCGCGTCTCGTGTACCGTCTCGCCAGTGCGCGCTCTCTGTTCTTGCCGTAGTCCTCCTGTTGATCTTTTGGACTGGAACATTGTCGTCCGCCCGGCCGGGAGCGACGCCGCAATCCGGCGACCGCGGAGCCAACCGTGAGGTGGTCGCGAACCTGGCCGCTGGCCGCGTGATCATCGCTGTGGTGAAGGACGCGATCCTCGTCGGCACGATCGAAAATCCTCTTGAGGCTCACACGATTCCGCCGATCCCGGTGCAGCTTGCAAGCGAGCGCTTCGGAGTCTTTCTCGGCCCGGTGGATTGGTGGTCGCCGCCATCGAAACGGGAGATCGGTGAACTCGATCAGGAGTTGCCGCGCCTCCACGCCTACGCTGTCGCCACGCCGCCGCACCTGGGGCAGTCCCAGGGCGGCGATCAACCCTCCGAAATCGAGATTACCGGTGAGAGCCTCCAACAGCGGCTCAATCAGTTGGCGGAGTCACTTCATGGCGTGCTGAACCTGCCGCCCAAAGAACCGTTTGCGCAGTTAATCGTCGCCGACTACTTCGCAGGCTACGGCCCAGAAATCTGGCAGCTTTCGTACAGCATTCACCAGGAAGAGCAGGAAGGTGATTTTTGGACCACGCGAGTTGACGGCCCAACCTACCTGCAATTCTGGCCACCGGAAAAGCGCCAGCCGCGCACGCTCGTCGAGTTCGACTACCCGCAACAAGGCGGCCCGCCATCACTCCTTAGCCTGCTGCAGCATCAGGACCCGCGGATAGAGCGCATCATGCAGTCCGATCCTACAATGAATGAAGTGGCCCAGCATTTCCTGGACGGCACGTCAAACAAAGTG
Organism: Candidatus Acidiferrales bacterium; assembly: GCA_050747045.1. Lineage (GTDB taxonomy): Bacteria > Acidobacteriota > Terriglobia > Acidiferrales > UBA7541 > Palsa-295. Next base: position 6,388 of record JBOGNC010000020.1, read on the forward strand.
CGCGCCGCGGACGCGACTCAATTTCTGCGCGCCATTATGGACGCCGTCGCTCCGCGGCATGCGCGTGAAACGTTTGGTGTGCTGCGCCCCGATACCGGTTTTAGCTGGGTCCTGCCGCCCCCGCCCGAAGCACCTATCCATCGCGAGAGCCGCCCGCCAGGCGCACCTACCCTGCAAACGCACTGAGCCGCACACGGGTACAAGCCGAAATAGAGCGACAGCGCCGGCTTATTTGTTTTCGGAAAGCTGCTTCTGAATCCGCGCGTTCTTCTCGGCCACTCCGCGAGCCATATCTTCTTTGTGTGCGGTTAACTTGCGCGCTATTTCCGGGTCGCCCAGCGCCAGAATTTCAGCTGCGAAAATCGCGGCGTTTACTGCTCCGGCCTTGTCAATCGCCATAGTCGCCACTGGGATGCCGCCCGGCATTTGCACAGTCGCCAGCAGCGCGTCCATTCCGTTCAAGGCGCTCGTGCCAAGCGGTACGCCAATTACCGGCAGCGTTGTGCTGGCGGCCATCACACCCGCCAGGTGCGCGGCCGCGCCCGCCGCCGCAATTACCACTTTCAGCCCGCGGCTCGCAGCCGTCGTTGAATATTCATGCGCGCGTTGCGGAGTGCGATGCGCCGAAAGTACTTCCATTTCGTGGCCGATTCCGAATTTCGCAAGAGTCTTTCCGCATTCGCTCATCACGGGGAAATCGGTATCAGAACCCATTACGATTCCAACCACTGCGCGCCCTTTTTCCGTCATCATCACCTCGTCAGATTATCGCCGCCGGCAAGCAGCGCGGAGCTGAGCCGGCAGGCTCGGCATTCGGTATATTGTCAGCCTTGCGGATATCCCGTGGCTGATTTTCCTGCGGCAAGATGTTTTTCACCTGCCGTGCCGCCGAGCGCGCGTCTGGCAATATCCCGGCGGTAAAACGCACCGTCAATCCTGATTTTACTTGCCGCCTCGTACACCGTTCGGCAGGCGCTCTCCAAATTCTCGCCGCGCGCGCTGACGATCAAGACGCGGCCGCCGCTGGTGCGAAAAACAGGACCGTCCTTCCGCGTTCCGGCATGGAACACCACGGCTCCGGGTATGCGCGACGCTTCGTCGAGCCCGCTAATCTCCGCGCCCGTTTTCGGGCTGCCAGGATACCCCTCCGAAGCGATCACCACGCAGACGCTCGCACCGCGAAGCCAGTTCGCGCGAAAACGTTCCAGCGATGCGCTGGCTGCCAGTGCGCACGCCTCCGCCAAATCGAAATCCGCACGCGGCAGCACGGCTTCCGTTTCCGGGTCGCCGAGCCGGCAATTATATTCCAGCACTTTCGGCCCATCGGACGTCAGCATCAGCCCGAAATAGAGGAACCCTCGATACGGAATATCCTCCGCGCGGAGGCCATCGAGCGTGGGTCGCACCACGGTCCGCACAATTTCATTCTCCAGAGACGCGGGAAGGATCGAATCCGTCGAATACGCGCCCATTCCGCCTGTGTTTGGCCCTCGATCATGATCGTAGGCGCGCTTGTGGTCGCGCGCCGGAGCCATGGGAATGAAGTTGGCGCCGTCCGTCAACACAATGTAGGAAAGTTCGTCGCCCGCCAAAGCCTCTTCCAGCAACACCTGTTTCCCGGCGACTCCAAACTCCTCGCCAACCAGCAGCCGTTCGATAAAGGCGCTGGCCTCCGGCTGCGAGTCCGTTACCAGCACACCTTTCCCAGCGCAAAGCCCGTCCGCTTTCACTACCAACGGCCATTTCGCTGACGCCAATGCCGTGCTGGCCTGCTCTGCCTTATTCACTATCGAGTATACTGCAGCTGTAGGAATCTTATGTCGCTCCAAAAATCGCTTGGCGAAGATTTTGCTGCCTTCCAGTTGCGCGGCCACCTTGTTCGGTCCCAGCAACGTCAGCCCTCTCGACGCGAACTCGTCCGCAATACCTTCCGTCAGCGGCAGCTCGGGACCCACGATGGTTAGATCCACGCGCAGCCCGGCCGCCAGGTCCGCCGCCCTGCGCACGTCGTTCACCTTAAGAGGAACGCACTCCGCGTCTCGCGCAATTCCGTCGTTGCCCGGAGCGCACCAAATCCTTTCAACCGATACGCTCTGCTTCAGCTTCCAAACGAGCGCGTGTTCGCGGCCACCGTTGCCAATCACTAGGATTTTCATCTCGAGTGGATCATGCGAATTGGACTCTGAGAAGCAAGAACGATACGGCGGCAGCTCCCGTGATGTCAACTGCGCTTCGCCCCAATTCCGTTTCTCCGTGATCGAGGGCATCATCGTCCGCGCATGCGCCAACCTTGCCCGTAGCTGTAAACCATGCTTTCATCAATCATGTTCCATTGGGACCTTGCGCTGATCGTGGCGTTCCTCGCCACCGCCGTGCCGTTGATGGGTCGGCGCCGCATTCAGCAGCTGATGCGGATCCCGCGCACCAGCAAGGCCGAGCGCCTTACCCTCTACGCCTCCACCATGGCATTCCAGTGGCTGCTCTCAGCAATCGTTTTGTGGCGCATCACCGTGGACCGAATTCCGGCGAGCCGACTTGGGCTCGCAATATCGCATCCCCTGTTAGTCGGCGTAGTCGCGTTCGTTCTGGCGGTAGTGATCCTTGCAAATCAACTTTTTAGCCTGCGGCGGCTTGCCATCACACAAGCTGATGAGAGCAGCATATTGGTCCAAATGGCGCTGAAAGTTTTCCCGCAAGATGCCGTCGAGCGCCTCGCGTTTTTTGCGGTCGTAGTCACCGTAGCGATTTGCGAGGAGTGGATTTATCGCGGATTTGTGCAGCACATGTTTCACGACTGGGGCAACAGCGCCGCGGCCGGCATATTCGGATCGGCTTTGCTATTCGCCGGAGCTCATCTCTACCAAGGCAGACGTGGGCTGGCGTCAACCTTCGCTGTCGGCCTCATATTTTCGGCCGTGCGCTTCTGGACAGGCAGCCTGATTCCCTCGGTGTCGGCGCATTTCGTGGCCGACTTGACGGCTGGCTACTTGGCGCCGTCATTTGTGCGCGCCTCGCTAAAGACGCAGGGGCCGGCGATCGGTGGAAGTGCTGGCGTGTAGCTCGCGCACTCATTCTACTACCTACATAGTATATATGCTATCTGATGGGAAGATCAACGAATGCCTGGCGAATTACGCCGCGTATGCGACACCACTGCAATGCGATCAGATAAACACTTACATATCATTGCTTATGAAGTGGAATCGATCGATTTCGTTAACGTCGATCACCAATGAACTCGAGATTCTGAGTTTTCACTTTGCGGAGAGCGCGTTTGCGCTTTCTGCGATTCAGGGCATAAACGGTCGGCTCGCCGACGTCGGATCCGGCGCCGGATTTCCCGGGCTCGCGCTTCGCATCTTCGGCGGCGATATCGATCTCACCTTGATCGAATCGAACGCTAAAAAGTGCGCGTTTCTTTCGGAGGCCGTGCGCGAGCTCCAGCTAGACGGGGTGCGAGTTCTCCGCTCCAGGTTCGATGATCAGGCCAAAGCGCTCCAAGGGAGCTTCGACGTCGTTGTATCCAGGGCATTGGGTGAGTACCAGGATCTCCTGAATTGGTCGAGCCAGGTCCTTAGACGCCCCGGCAAGGTCGTCCTATGGCTTGGGGAGAACAACGCCAATACAATCATAGAAGCTCCTGGATGGAATTGGCAGCCAGCGATATCGATTCCAGGCTCAAGGCAACGTTGCTTGCTCGCAGGCTCTCCTTGGACTGGTTAAAAAAACTTCCCCCGAACGAGTGCGGAAGTTTAATCGACCTAGTCGAATGTTCCACGTGGAACACTGCCTTGAAAGGTCGGCAATAGCGTTCCACGTGAAACATCTTGCATCTTCCAAACAGCATCTGCTAGATTCGCTCTTTCCTGGGAGAAACAAGGAATTGGCACGGGTAATTTCCATAGCCAACCAAAAGGGCGGCGTTGGCAAGACCACGACAGCCGTCAACCTCGGTGCCTCGCTCGCCGCCTCCGAACAAAAAACGCTGATAATCGATTTCGACCCCCAGGCGAATGCCACCAGCTCTCTTGGCTTTCAGCGCGATCCAGCTCGCCGGACTGCATATAATACGATAATCCTTGGAGAAACAATCGAGCGAGTAGCCATCGATGCCAAGATCGAAGGCCTCGAAATCGTCCCGTCCGACAAGAATCTAGTCGGCGCTGCCGTAGAGATGGTCTCAATGGACCGTCGCGAATACAGGCTGAAGGATGCGATTCAAGCGATCCGAGAAAAATACTCTTTTGTCCTTATCGATTGCCCGCCAACTCTCGACCTTCTAACGCTTAACGCCCTCGCCGCTAGTGACTCAGTTCTTGTCCCAATCCAATGCGAATTCCTGGCCATCGAGGGCGTTTCCGAACTTCTGGACACCCTAATGCGGATCAGGCGCACGATTAATCCATCCCTCGCCATCGAGGGAATTCTGTTAACGATGTATGACGACCGTACGACGCTGTCCAAACAAGTATCTGCCGACTTGCGAAGTTTTTTCGGAGGGCAGGTATTTGATACCGTCATTCCTAGAAATGTCCGGCTGGCTGAAGCCCCGAGCCACGGAATGCCGGTAATATTCTACGACATACATAGTAAAGGCGCAGAAAGCTACATCCAACTCGCAAAGGAGGTTATTGCCAATGCCCAGAAACGCGTTGGGCAGGGGACTGAGCGCGCTGATTCGGGAACCGGAGCCGCTGCCGCAGCCGCAGGAGTTGGTTCAGCCAGTACCCCTGGGAATACAGACGCCGACACCGGCGCTAAATGATGGGCTTTTGCAGGTCGATATCGACCTGATCGATCCCAGCCCGTACCAGCCGCGGACCCGCTTCCGCGAAGACGCGCTTGAGGAGCTTGCGCAGTCAATTCGGTCGAGCGGCATCGTCCAACCGCTGGTCGTGCGCCGGATCGGCAATCGTTATCAACTGATCGCCGGCGAGCGCCGATGGAGGGCTGCTCAGCGTGCCGCGCTCAACCGCGTCCCGGTAGTGGTGCGCGACGTCCCCGAGGAACGCGCTGTTGAAATGACGCTGGTCGAAAACCTCCAGCGCGAGGACCTGAATCCCATCGAGCAAGGCCACGCCTTCGAACGCCTGATCCAAGAGTTCGCGCTCACCCAAGAGGACGTCGCCCGGCGCACTGGAAAAGACCGCGCCACCATCGCCAACGCCGTGCGGCTGCTGAAGCTTGAGCCGCAAATTCGGGACCTGATCGAAGAGGGCCGGATCTCTGCTGGCCATGGGCGTGCGCTGCTCAGCATCGCCGATCCAAAAATGCGGATTGAAACTGCCAGGCGCATCGCCCGGGGAGGAATGACCGTCCGCCAAGTGGAACGCCTCGCTTCGCGCGCCTCCCACCCAAAACCTGAAACGCTTGCGCCGACCGTCGATCCCAACACAAAAGCGGCGATCGACGAGTTGCAGCAGCGCTTTGGCACTCGCGTTATTCTCGATCCGCTTCGGCCGGGGCGCCCCGGGCAGTTGGCATTTGAGTACTACAACCCAGACGATCTGGTGCGGCTCTACGACCGCCTGATGAGAGAATAGGAGCGCAGTTCAGGTGGATTTATGGCGTGGGCGTGGCTAGACCGAAAGCAGTCTGAATCGACCGAGTGGACTGGATTCTTAGAGAAGGGTGTCCGGCTAGAGGGCAAGCTCGAGACCAGCGGAACGCTGCGGATCGATTCTGCAATGAAGGGCACACTAGTTTCCGAGGGCATGCTCATCCTGGGCGAACATGCTCAGGTCGAAGGCGAAATCATCGGCAATCGCGTCATCATCCTGGGACGTTTCACGGGAACGGTCCGCGCGAAAGGACGCGTTGAAATTCACCCAAAGGCGATCGTCTCCGCCGAGGTTCACACGCCCTGCATGGTGATTGAACCGGGATCTGTTTTCGATGGCGAGTGTCACATGCCGCAACCCGGTGAGGCGGCCAAGCCAATCGCGATTCCCATTCGATCGATCGCACAAGGAAGCGGCGAGCCAAGCCGGGCGCAGGCGTCGCCGACGCAATAGCGCGATGTTTGCTACTCGACGATAATTCGAAGGAATTTCTTTTTCCCGGCTCGGAGAAGGAACTGCTGGGGTTTCGATAAATCAATCTCCCATTTTACGTCGCTGACACGCTCGCCGTTGATTTCCACCGCGCCATGCTTGATGAGCCTCTCCGCCTCGGACTTTGATGATATGTCAGTAACGAGCACCAGCAGCCGGGACAGCTTCGTCTTGCCGGTGGGTCCGACGTTGTAGATTCCCTGTTCTACGGTGACGCCAGTTCCGACTCGGAAACCGACAATTCCTCCTTCAAGGGTTCCGATGTGACACTCGACCGGGTCCTCGGGCGCCTGGCGGTCGCGGAAAACACGCTGGAATTCATCAGCCGCCTTCTTCGCCGCTTCCTCGCCGTGGAACCCGGCTACGATCGCGTGTGCCAATCGCATCTTGGCGTCCATGGGGTGCAGCGTTTTCTCGCGCACATCATTCTTCAGCCGCATGATTTCAGTCGATGGAAAATCCGTCAGCAGCTCGTAGTAGGACCACATCAACTCGTCGAAAATCGACATCAGCTTACCGAACATTTCTCCCGGCGCTTCCGTGATTCCCACATAATTGCCGAGGCTTTTCGACATTTTTCGCTCGCCGTCGAGCCCCACTAGAATGGGCATGGTCAGCGCGACTTCTGACGCCTGCCCGAACTCGCGCTGAATATCACGGTGCACCAGCAAATTGAATTTCTGCTCGGTCGCGCCGATCTCCACATCGGATTCCAGCGCCACAGCGTCGTACGCGGTCAAAAGCGGGTACAGTAGCTCGTGCACGGAAATTGGCAGATTCTTTTCGAGGCGCGAACGAAAATCCTCGCGCTCCAGCATCCGCGCCAACCGATAGTGCCCGCACAGCCGCACCACGTCGAAGCTCGACATCTTTCCTAACCACTCGCTGTTGTAGCGGACTTCCGTTTTTTTCGGATCGAGAATTTTGTACACCTGATCGAGGTAGGTCTTCGCGTTCGCATCCACTTGTTCGCGCGTCAGCGGCGGGCGCGTCTCCGACTGCCCCGTGGGATCGCCGATCATCGCCGAAAAATCACCGATCAGGAAAACGGCAGTGTGGCCCATGTCCTGAAAATGTTTCAGCTTCCGCAGTACCACGGTGTGACCCAGATGAATATCCGGCGCGGTGGGATCGACGCCCAGATAAACGCGCAACGGCTTGCCTGTTTGCTCCGCGTTTTCGAGCTTGGACTTCAGCTCTTCTTCGCGGATCACTTCGGCCGCGCCTTTCTTCAAATACGAAAGCTGTTCCTGTACCGGTGGAAATTTCGTGGAAGTCACAGGCCCGCGAAACGCCTTTCTTCAGTCTTTTTTCTGTGGATCGAGCAGCACGCGCCGCCCTTCGATTCGAAATTGGCCGTCCAGCACGATGCGCACCGCTTCGGTGTAAATGCGATGTTCCTCACCCAGAATTCGCGCCGCCAACTTGTCCGGCGTGTCGCTATTCTCCACTGGAACTACTGCTTGTAAAATGATTGGTCCGGCGTCCAGTCGCTCGTCCACGAAATGCACAGTGCAGCCGGTGAATTTCACACCGTGCTCCAGCGCCTGGCGCTGCGCTTCGAGTCCCGGAAACATGGGCAGCAGCGACGGGTGAATGTTCAAAATGCGGTTGCGAAATTCGGACACGAAGAACGCCGAAACCATCCGCATGTACCCGGCCATGCAAATCCATTCCACTTGCTTTTCGTGCAGCGCTGCTGCCACGAGCTGATCGTATGCTTCGCGTTCCAGGCCGCTCGACGGAATCGCCCGCGCATCGATTCCGCGCGCCAACCCCTTCGCGATTCCCGGGGCGCCTTCGCGATTGCTCAGCACGATTGAAATTTCGGCGTTCGGAATGCGCCCCGCGGCCACGCTATCCGCAAGCGCTTCGAAGTTAGACCCGCGTCCAGAAAGCAGGACTCCGATGCGGCGTTTCATATTCGACCGAAAGTAGCACAGTTTTTCATCGGGCGTACAAAAGCCTCGCAAGCAAATCCGAAAGCGGGACGCGAACTCGAATTGGTATGCTGCGGAATTAGCTGGATGTTCACAGTGACAAATTTCCGGAATAGATCACCCGCGGCTTTCCGCGCTGCGCTTTCTCGATGCGGCCAAGCACATAGAACTTTTCGCGCCTCCGCTTCAACTCCGCCTGCACTCGACCAACGTGCTTTTGCGGTACCACCAAAATCATTCCCACGCCCAGATTGAACGTCTTCAGCAATTCGTCTTGGTCGATCTTGCCGACTCGCGCGAGATAACGAAAAACCGGCAGCACCGGCCACGAACCCAGCTCGATCGCCGCGCGGACATTGTTGGGCAGTGCGCGCGGCAAGTTACCTGTGATCCCGCCGCCGGTGATGTGCGCCATGGTTGTGACCCAGCCATGCGCCAGCACATTTTTCAGCAGCGGCCAGTACGCGCGATGTGGCTTCAGAAGTTCAGCGCCGATCGGACCGCCGATTTCCTCGACGTAGCTATCGGGGTGGAGCTGTTTCACGCCAAACACCAGCTTGCGCGCCAGCGAATAGCCGTTGGTATGCAAGCCGCTCGAAGGCAGCGCCAGCAGCGCGTCGCCTGCACGAACGCTCTTTGGGTCAAGGATTTGTTTTCGTTCCACGGCGCCGACAATGAATCCAGCCAGATCGTACTCGCCGGGTGCGTAGATATCTGGCATCTCCGCGGTTTCGCCGCCGATTAGCGAACATCCCGCTTTTTTCGCGGCTACGCTCATTCCAGCGATCACCTGCTCGATCGTGCGGGGATCGAGTTTCCCCATTGCAATATAGTCGAGAAAGAAAAGCGGCTCAGCGCCTTGCGTGAGTATGTCGTCCACGCAGTGGTTTAGGATGTCCGCGCCCACGCCAGAATGGTCGCCAGCGGCACAGGCGATTTTCAGTTTGGTGCCAACGCCGTCACAACTGGCCACCAGCACCGGATCGCGCCAGCGCTTGCGATCGAGTTGGAAGAGGGAACCGAACCCGCCGATCGGCGCGAGCACTCCGCGACGAAAAGTGCCGCGCGCCATGGCGGCGATTCGGCGCTTGGCCGCATCCGCGGCGGAAATATCGACACCCGCATCGGCGTAGCGCATCAGCGAGTCTCGCGTTGCGCGCGTGGAAAAACGAAGCCGCTGAAAGTCATTTAGTGAACGTGTGGAACAAGCGGCGCCAGCGCACTTCGCCCGGATCGATGAACACTTTCAGATAGGCTTCGAAGCGTTCGTCGAGATGCCCGGGATCCCAGACCTCTTCCGGCGCCCGGATAGACATGTAGATGAAGAGGGGGACGCCGATGACGTCGTTGCGCGGCACGAAGCCCCAGTACCGGCTGTCGTAGGAGTTGTCGCGATTATCGCCCATCATGAAATATTCGCCGGGCGGAACGACCAGCTCTCCATTCACCACGTGTTGCGGAAGCTGCGCCGCCCATTCGGAAGTCAGGTTGGGATCCGTGACTGGATTGGTGGTGGGAGGGAATTGTGCGAACGGTGCGCCTCTCGATGGCGTGTAAAGCGCGTAGGGCTCATTCAAAGGTTTCCCGTTCACGTAAACTTTTTCGCCGATCATCTTGATGTGATCGCCCGGAACTCCGATGCAGCGCTTGATGAAATCCGGATTGCCTTCATCGGGCAGCGGCGCGCGAAACACCACGATTTGCTGCCGCTCGGGATTGCGCCACAACGGTTCATGAATATTGGTGAACGGGATACCCGCGTCGTAGCCAATGCGGCTGACGATGATGTGATCGCCGATCAGCACGGTGTTTTCCATCGAGCCGCTCGGAATCACGCGCGCCTGCACCAGCGTGCCTTCGATGAAAATGAAGGCGACTATGACCCAAATCCACGAAACGACTTCGCGCCAAATGCGCTGCTGAGAAGTTGGCGGCGCGGCCGCCTTCGATTTTCGTCCCGCTCTGCGATCCTCTACGTCAGCCTTCACGATGCGCCTCCACTTCGAGTTGCACGAGCTCCGTGGGATAAACACCCGTGTAGCATGCCGTGCAGAATTTTCCTTGCGTATCGCCCACCGCCGCGCGCAGCGATTCGAGTGAAAGATATCCCAGCGAATCGGCGCCCAGGAATTGGCGGATTTCCTCGGGCGATTTTGTCGCGGCAATCAATTCCTCGCGGCGCGGCGTATCGATGCCATAGTAACAGGGCGAAATCGTGGGCGGGCAGCTGATGCGCACGTGAACTTCGGCTGCACCTGCCTCGCGAACCAGGCGCACGATTTTGCGGCTGGTCGTGCCGCGGACGAGCGAATCATCCACCAGCACCACGCGCCGGCCTTCCAGGTCGTCGCGCACTGGATTCAATTTCAGCTTCACGCCAAAATCGCGAATGGACTGCTCCGGCTCGATGAACGTGCGCCCCACGTAGTGGTTGCGGATCAGCGCCATGCGGAACGGTATGCCGGATTCGTCGGCGTAGCCGACCGCGGCGGGAACGCCGGAATCGGGCAGCGGCGTGACGATGTCAGCGTCCACCGGATGCTCGCGCGCCAACAAGCGGCCGAGCATCTCGCGGCTTTTGTTCACCGCGCGGCCAAAAACGATGCTATCGGGGCGCGCAAAATAAACCTGTTCGAAAATGCAGTATTGATGAGGCTTCTCGGGTGCGAAGTGAAACGATTCGATGCCGCTGCGCGAAATGCGCACCATTTCGCCCGGCTCGACTTCACGGACATAATCAGCATCAATCAGATCGAATGCGCAGGTCTCAGAGCCGGCGACCCATGCGCCGTCGATCCGGCCGAGAATCAGCGGACGGAAACCGCGCGGATCGCGGATGGCGTACATCTCGTCGCGCGTGAGCACCAGAAGCGAATACGCACCCTCTAGTTGATTGAGGGCGTCGGCCAGTGCGCCGGGCAGGTTGCGTGCCGCGCTGCGCGCCACCAGATGCACGATCACTTCGGTGTCGCTGGTGGTTTGGAAAATCGAACCGCGATGTTCCAAACGGCGGCGCAATTCGATGGCGTTGGTCAGGTTGCCATTGTGGCCCAGCGCGAGTTTGCCTTTGTTGCAGTCGATCATAATCGGCTGCGCATTGAGCAGTGTGGTGTCACCCGCAGTCGAGTAGCGCGTGTGCCCGATGGCCGCCGATCCCGGCAACTTTTCGAGCGCCGTCGGCGTGAAAATTTCCTGCACGTGCCCGAGGCTGCGATGCAGATAAAGGTCTGCGCCGTCGCTCGAAACGACCCCGGCCGATTCCTGGCCGCGATGCTGCAAAGCATAGAGACCCAGATAGGTCAGCTTCGACGCTTCGGGATGGCCGAAGACGCCGAACACGCCACAGTGATCGTGGAAATGATCGTCGTCGATTTGGACTAGCTTACTCAAATGGCGACACTCCTGCGTCTATATTCGGCGCGCACGGACGGGAGTAGAAGCCAGGATGTTAGGGACACACTTACCAGTTCCGCCAGGACTAGCACCGTGTTGAACTCCGTTCCTCGTGTGAAATAAATCCCGAGCGAAAAGGCGACAACGGCGCTTATGCAAAGGAATAAAGCCAGATATTGGCACCAACGTCGCCAGGTCCAAATGCCCCAAGCGCAGAGAAGAGCGATGGGCGCAAGAAACATGTGCACCACCGGATCAAATGACGCGCCGACATATCCCGGCGTGTAGCGGCCGGTTACCTCGAACGCAAGGATGAGCAAGTCGAGAGTTCCCCAGACTGCGAAAGGCACCCCCACCAGCCAGTGTCCCCAATTGACGAGTTTGCTCATCTACGCGCTCTCAAGTGCCTTGGCGATGGATTCGCTCCAGAGTTTGCGAAGTGAAGAGACTTCGCCGCGGATGGCGGTGGTCCCATTGTATTGGATGCGAAATTCGCCCCGAGTGACTGTACCGATGCGCTGGACGTTAACGCTACATTTTGCCGCAATTGCCATGGTGCGGGCAAGTGACGCTGCCGGAAGCGACACCACGGCACGCGCGCCGCGTTCGCCGAAAAGCCCGTATTCAGCCGCCGCCTGTTGCTGCGAAAGATCCACGTCGGCCGAAAGGCACGCGCCGGAATTGTGGGCGCTATGGAAACAGCACTCCGCGAGCGCAACGGCGAGGCCGCCATCGCTTAAATCATGCGCGGAAACGACGGCTTTTTCTGCGGCCAGCTGGATGAGACAGTTGATCAGATTTTTTTCGGCGTTCAGATCGATGGTTGGAGGCGCGCCGGCGACGATGCCGTGAATTGTCTTCGCATATTCCGAGGACGAAAATTCGGTACGCTGCTGCACGGCGGAAACCGCGCCCTGATTCGCGTCGAGCAGCAGAATCAAGTCGCCTTCGTTGCGGAAGCTGGAACCGAGCGCGCAATCGGCGTCTTCGATCAGACCTAGGACGCCGAGAACGGGCGTGGGATAGATCGGATTGCCGAGCGTCTCGTTGTAGAAGCTGACGTTGCCGCCAGTAATCGGCGCTTCGAGCACTTGGCAGGCTTCGGCGATGCCGTCAATCGCTTCGGTGAACTGCCACATCACTTCTGGCTTTTCCGGATTGCCGAAATTAAGGCAATTAGTGGCAGCAATCGGACGCGCGCCGGTGCAGGCCACGTTACGCGCGGCTTCTGCGACGGCATGCATTGCGCCAACGCGGGGCGAAAGAAAACTCCAGCGGCCGTTGCCGTCGGTTTTGATGGCCAGCGCGCGCTTCGATTCTTTCAACCGCAGCACGGCGGCATCGCCCGCGCCAGGGCCAACGCGAGTGTTGGTGCGCACCATCGAGTCGTACTGCTCGGTGATCCAGCTTTTCGACGCAATCGTCGGCGAGGCGAGCAAGCGGCAAAAATTGGGAGTGAGATCGGCGCCAGCCGGCGCGAATTCGACCAGCTTTGCGCGCGAACCAGCTCCGCTGACCGCGCCAGCGTTGGAAGGCTTAGCTACGGGGCGTTCGTAGCGTGGGCCCTCTTCGGCTAGAGCGTGCGCGGGAATTTCGGCTGCCACCTTGCCGTGATGTAGCAGGCGCAGCTTTCCATCGGTCGTAACGCGGCCGATTTCCACGGCATCGAGGCCCCACTTGTGGAACACGTCAAAAACTTCACGCTCGCGGCCGCGCTCGGCGACCAGCAGCATGCGCTCCTGCGATTCGCTGAGCATCATTTCGTAGGCGGTCATGCCGGTTTCGCGTTGAGGGACGCGATCGAGCTCGATTTCGATGCCCAGCCCGCCGCGCGAGGCCATTTCCGAACTGGAGCTGGCGAGGCCCGCGGCACCCATGTCCTGAATGGCTACGATCGCGCCCGTGCGCATGGCTTCGAGGCACGCTTCGAGCAGCAGCTTTTCCATAAATGGATCGCCAACCTGCACGTTGGGCCGCTTTTGCTGCGATTCTTCGCTGAATTCGGCGGAGGCGAGCAGAGACGCGCCGTGGATTCCGTCGCGCCCGGTTTTCGCGCCGACGTAAATCACCGGATTGCCTTCGCCGCGCGCGCTGGCGAAGAAAAGTTCTTCCTTGCGTGCGATGCCAAGAGCGAGCGCGTTGACCAAAGGATTCTTCGAGTAGCACGGCTCGAAGACAACTTCGCCGCCCACGGTGGGCACGCCGAAGCAATTGCCATAGAAACCGATGCCGCGCACGACGCCATCGGCAATGCGTCGATTGCGCCCGATTTCCTCGCGCGGGGCATTTCCAGCGCCGGGACCGGAAATGATCGGGCCGAAGCGCAGCGAATCGAGCACGGCAATCGGCCGCGCGCCCATGGTGAAAATGTCACGTAGGATTCCGCCCACGCCTGTGGCCGCGCCCTGGAACGGCTCAACAAAGCTCGGATGATTGTGCGATTCGATTTTGAAGGCGGCGACGAGGCCATCGCCGATGTCGACGACGCCGGCATTTTCGCCTGGGCCCTGGACGACGTGCGCGCCGCGCGTGGGCAAGCGCTTCAGATGCACGCGAGAGGATTTGTAGGAGCAGTGCTCGCTCCACATCACGCTGAATACGCCGAGTTCGGTAATGTTCGGATCGCGGCCGAGGATTTTCTGGATGCGCGCGAATTCTTCGGCGGTCAGGCCGTGTTCGGCGGCGATCTGCGGCGTGATTTTGATTTCTGTCCCGGCGCTGGCCATTTTTTCAGCTAATTTTTAGCTTTTTGCATCCTTTCACTTTTGTGTCGATCTAAGCGCGGCGCTCTGCTTTGTTTTCAACGACTTAGGCCTCGATTAGATCGGCAGCGTGTGTCGATCTGACGGCCTATCTCGCGGCGCTCCCTCCTGCCAGCGCCGCACGGCAACTGGACAACCTGCCGCAGGCGAATTGTGGCAGCAATCCGGGCGCGAGGCAAGCAAAGCGCAGCGAACGGGAGAAAATCGAGCGCGAATGGGCACGACGTGCAGCAAATTTTCGAGTCTCACGCAGGTTACGCGGAGACGCGGGCGGCGGGGCGGCCCGCTAGGCTTTCGGCCATCGAGCCCAGGATCACCAGGCCGTCCGACGAGCCAAGGGCACATTCGGCGGCGCGTTCGGGGTGGGGCATCAGCCCGGCGACGTTGCGTTCGCGATTGCAGATGCCTGCGATGGCCGCGAGCGAGCCGTTGGGATTCGATTCGCGATCGCGCGGGTCAATGGCTCCGTCTGGGGTGCCGTCCGGGCGTGCGTAGCGGAACAGGATTTGCCGGTTGCGTTCCAGGTCAGCGAGAGTTTCGGGATCGCAGAAGTAGTTCCCCTCCATGTGGGCGATGGGAATTTTCAGAATTTGGCCGGGACGCGCGGCGCAGGTGAAGGGCGTGTCCGTTTGTTCGACGCGGACGTGCACCTGGCGGCAGAGAAAGCGCAGCCCCTGATTGCGCAGCATGGCGCCGGGCAGAAGCCCTGCCTCGAGAAGAATTTGAAAGCCGTTGCAGATACCGAGGACCAAGCCACCGGATTTGGCGAAGCGGTCGAGCGAGCGCATCACCGGCGAAAAGCGGGCGATGGCGCCGGTGCGGAGATAGTCGCCGTAGGAGAAGCCGCCGGGAAGCAGGATGGCATCGTAGCCCGAAAGATTCTCGGATTGGTGCCAGATGAAATCGACGGGCTCGCGAATTACGGAGCGGATGGCGTGATAGGCGTCGTCATCGCAATTCGAGCCGGGAAATTGGATGACCCCGAATTTCATACAGGCATTTTAACATAACCCAAGCACGCCGTCCGGAGCGGCAAGCCGCCGAGGGAACAGCGCCTTGCGTCAGTGGTGACATATACCGGTATGTTAGTCTATGCTACGTCAAGAATGAGTGCTGCGAGGAGCGCTGCCTTCCAAGAGCTTTACGAATTGCCGACTTACGGCATGCCCGAAGCGGCGAGATTTCTACGTACGCCTTACCAAACCCTTCGTTATTGGCTGACTGGTTTCGGCCATATGCCGCCCATAATCCATGTGGCTGCTCGCAACCGCCTTTCGTACCTCAATCTGTTGGAGTGTCACATGGTTATGGCCATGCGCGACGTGCATGGGCTCCGTCTGCCGAAAGTCAGAAAGGCGCTGGCGAGCCTCAACAGATTGTTCCCTTCTGCCCATCCGTTCCTCGACCGAGTTCTGCAAACTAATGGCGTCGATATTCTAACGGACGAACTCGGAAAGATGATTAACCTTACGCGAGACGGCCAATTGGAAATTTCTACTTTCTTGACGCTCCATCTCAGGAGGCTTGAGATCGACGCCGACGGCATATTTCGCTTCTTTCCGTTTGTCATGAGCCGAGCACTAGATGAGCCGCGCTACATCTTGATCGATCCTACGATTGGATTTGGAAAACCTGTGATCGCTGGAACCGGGATATCTACTGCTACAATAGCCGCTCGGTTTAGCGCTCGCGAGTCAGTACATGAACTCGCAGAGGAGTATGGCCGAAGCAAGCGCGAAATCGAAGAAGCCATCCGGTGGGAGCAAGCAGCTCCAATCGCAGCCTAGGGAATTCGTCCTCTATCTCGACGAAAATCTTTGCAATTGCGTCCCCGTGCTGGAGGCTTTGCGACAAGGCGGAGTGCGGCACGAGCGGCATCTGAGCCACTTTCAAAGCGGGACACCTGACCACGAATGGCTGCCGTACGTGGGTCGCAACGGGTGGGCCTTGTTCACGCGGGACCAAAACATCCGCTACCAGAGCATTGAACATTCCCAAGTCGTCCGGTACAACGTCCGAGAGTTCGTTTTCAAAGCCGGGAATCTTCGAAAAGAAGAACTTGCGAGCGTTTTGGTCGATGCATTGCCGGAGATTCAGGAAGTCTGCCGCAAGTTTGAGCCGCCGTTCATCGCATCCATATCCAAGTTGGGCGTGGTCAACATGAGATTCGATGAAAAGGGTCCGTTGCACAGACGTTTTCCCCCCAAGCACAAAAAGCTCAGAAAAGCACTATGATCTCTGCACTTTTGATCGGGATTCAGGCGACGGTCGATCCGGTATAGTAGGCGCGCAGGAGAGCTCCGATGGCGAGTGCGGCGGAGGCGGTGCCGGCGGCGAAGGTTTCGGTGCGCGACGATGCGCTGACGGTTTGCGCGATCAGCTTGCTGGCGTGGATATTCGCGGATGGGACGCACGAGGCAATCGGGCACGGATTGACGGCGATGCTGACCGGGGCGCAATCGGGCGTGGTTTCCACGGTGGCGTGGTCGAGCGCTTACGATTCGCGGCTGGTGGCGGCGGGCGGGCCGGTGCTCAACTTGCTGGAGGCGGCCGTGCTATAGATCGCGCTGCGTAGCGCGAAGAGGGCTTCAGCGCAGACGCGATATTTTCTGTTCACGACGTGCACCTTCTGTCTGTTTACGGCAACTGGGTATTTTTTGCTTTCGGGCGTCACCAATTTTGGCGATTGGGCGATGGTGATTGCGGGCATGCGTCCGCACTGGGTATGGCAGGCGCTGCTGGCGGTCGTCGGAGCAGCGTCCTACTTTCTTTCGTTGCGGGCGATGGGCGCGTGCCTGGTGCGCTACGTCGGAGTGTCGCGCGAAGATAAACAACGCATGAAGAGGCTGACCTGGCTGCCGTATTTTGCCGCGCTGGCTCTGTCGTTTGCGGGTGGATTGATGAATCCACTGGGAATCAAGCTCGTGCTTGAAGCTGCGCTTCCCGCCGCGGCGGGCGGAAATTGCGGGTTGCTCTGGCTGAGGCATTACGTGCCGAAGGGCGCCGTGCCGCTGCGTGAATCCGATGCTGTTGGGCGAAGCTACGCGTGGGTCGCGGTTGGGGCTGTGTTGTCGCTGGCGTTTATTTTCGTGCTGGGACGCGGGATAGCCCTGCATCGGTAATTCGGAAAAAGTCGCCCGTCCGTAAGACTAAGAGCCGGCGAGACCCCGGCGCTACGAGAAAAAGCCGTGCCGTTCGCTGCGAACGCGAACGATGACCTTCGACTCCGTTCAGAGTAACCGGCACCGACAAAATCAACGGCGGCGGGATTTGGTGCGCGGGCGTTTTGCTAGGCGCGCACGCTTCGTGCGGGACTTCGAGGGAGCGCGCCTTGCGTTGCGCTTTGCGCGGGAGCGAGATTTCGGCTTTGCGGCGGCGGATAACTCGCGGCGGCGGGCGCGGGCCCAGCCGGGTTTGTTGGCTTGGCGGCCACGGGCGATGCCGAGCGCGTCGGACGGAACATTTTCGGTGATGACCGAGCCGGCGGCGACATAGGCTCCATCGCCCACGCGCACGGGCGCGACCAGCGCGGTATCGCTGCCGATGAACACTCGGCTGCCGATTGCGGTGTGTTGCTTGGCGACGCCATCGTAATTGCAGGTTATGGTGCCGGCGCCGATATTGGATTCGGGGCCGACGGATGCGTCTCCGAGATAGGTGAGATGCATGGCCTTGGCGCCTTCGCGGATCACCGAATTTTTCACTTCCACAAAATTGCCAATGTGCGCGCCCGCGAGAATGTCTGCGCCGGGGCGCAAGCGCGCGAATGGGCCGATTTGCGCACGCGAGGCGACGCGAGCCGACGCAAGATTCGATTGCGGAAAAATTTGCACGTCGTCGTCCACGCGCATGTCGAAGAGGATGCAGCCAGCGCCGATGCGGCAATTCGCGCCGACGCGCGTGCGACCGAGAAGGCGAACGCCGGGTTCGATGATGGTGTCCGCGCCGACGGTGACTTCGGGATCGATGATGACGGTTTCCGGGAGATAGATGGTGACGCCGGAATCCATCAGCGCGGCGGCTTTGCGCGCGCGGAAGATGCGGTCGATATCGGCAAGGTGCGCGCGAGTGTTGCAGCCGAGAACTTCGTTGGCATCAGGGGCGATGTAGGCGAGCACGCGTTCGTTGCGCTCGCGGAGCATGGAGATCGCATCGGTTAGGTAAAGCTCGTGGTGCATATTATTCGGACGCAGCGCGGCAAGGCAGGGCCAGAGCTTCGCGAGTGTGAAACAGTAGATGCTGGAATTCACTTCGTTGATGGCCTGCTGCTCGGGGGTGGCTTTGCCGTCTTCGACGATCGATTGCACGCGGCCTTCGGAATCGCGGACGATGCGGCCGTAGCCGGATGGATCGGCGATTTCGGCGGTAAGGATTGTGGCGGCGGCTTCACCGCGGCGATGCGTATCGAGCAGCGCGGCGAGAGTTTCGGTGCGCAGCAGGGGCGCGTCACCTGGAACGACAATGGCGAGCTTGGCGGATTTGCGAATGGCGCGCCGAGCGACCTGCATCGCGTGCCCGGTGCCGCGCTGCGGCTGCTGGAGAATCGTTTGCGCGCCGAGCGAGGTAACGACATTTGAGACTTCTTCGGCTTGGTGTCCGACGATGGCGAGAAGCTGCGCCGGCTTGAGGAGCCGCGCCGCGCGAATGACGTGTTCGATAAGAGTGCGGCCGCCAGCTTGATGAAGAACTTTGGCGAGGCTGGAACGCATTCGCGTCCCTTTCCCGGCAGCGAGGATGGTGATGGAAGTGTCAGCGGCGAGCATCAAAGCGACATTTTCACTCTCGCGCAGGCCTTTGGCAATTGGGGATTTAACCGAAATTGCCACCGCGTGGCGCGGCAATCAGGGCGAAACGGAGAGGGGCTCGGAGGAGCGAGAGCGGTCGGAGGCGGAATCGCGCTCGGCGATGTCCGTGGTTTCGACCCACAGCGAGCGGTCTTCGAGCAAGCGCGTGACGAGCTGGGTGTGCAGCGCGTGGCCGGCGCGATGGGCGACGATGCTGGCTTGCAATGGCAGCCCGACGAGCGCGAGATCACCGATCAAATCGAGGGCTTTGTGGCGGCCGAATTCGTCCGGAAAGCGGAGCGGGCCATTGAGGACCGACATGTCGTCGAGGACTATAGCGTTGGCGAGCGAACCGCCGCGAATCAAGCCCATCGCTTGCAATCCTACGAAGTCTTTCAGGAATCCGAAGGTACGCGCGGGAGCGAGCTCGCGGCTGAAGGCGTCACGATCAACCGACATTTCGATGTCTTGGGGACCAATGGCTGGATGGCCGTAGTCCACAAAGCACTGGACGCGGAATTCGTCGGCTGGATAGATGGCGATGCGGCGGTCACCGTCGCAAAATTCGAGCGGCTTGGTGACTTTGATGTAGCGGCGGCGGCGACGCAGGCGGCGGGTTCCGGCGCGCTCCAGCAGTTCGATAAAAGGCTTCGAGGAGCCGTCGAGAATGGGCAGCTCGAGCGCGTCGATTTCGACGTAGACGTTATCAATGCCGCAGCTATAGAGAGCGGCGAGCAGGTGCTCGGTGGTGGAGATGAGCACGCCCTGCTTCATCAGGCTGGTAGCGTAGCTGACGCGCGCCAGATTGCAGATGTGCGCCTGGATCTCGAAGTTATCGAGATCGGTGCGGCGGAAAACGATGCCGGTATCGGCTGACGCGGGCAGCAGCCGAATCTTGCTGGGCACGGCAGTGTGAAGGCCGACGCCCTCGGCCTCAGCTGGGCGCTGAATGGTTAGTTGTGTTGGCATGCCAAGGTGAAAACCAATGATATTGCATTCCAAGCTCCCTAGCGAATGTATTTTTCTTGTTTATTTTCAATTAGATACGAGAGCTGAATAGCCGGTGGAAGATAACGCGTGGTAAACATACAACAAATCGGTAGCGCTAGCTGTGGCCTAAATTGGACACTCTGTGGTCCTAGAAGTACTACTACACAGCTAAGCGGTTACGTTGAGAGCATTGCCGGTTGTGCTGGCTGGGGCACCGTTTTCTTGCTGCTGTCCGGGTTGAATTTCGACGGCTTGAAAGGTGAGTTGTAGCTCCTCGATTTGCACAGATAGTGTGTTGGGTTGCGCAGCCGACGAGCCAACGGTCGCGGTCGATAAAGACTGGCCGGCTGAGGTCTTGGGCGGCTGTGTTGGTAGAATGGCCTGCGCGTCGGTGAAATTGATCTGGGCCGCGAGGACTTCGATCTGGGGGGCTGTCCGGGCTGGAACGGTGACCCGAGTTTCTGCGGCTGACGGAGCGCTAGGCTGGGTGGCGGTCGATTGGGCTGCGGCAGGCAGGAGGGCATGAGTGACGACGGCTTGGTTCTGGCTGTTCACGACGCTAGCGGCGGCTTGCCCCGTTCCCTGCTGGGAGGCGGCCGACTGAAGCGTCTGGACGAGCAGACGAAGCGCCGTGGGATCGTTGGCGTAGAGCAACATGGCCATGCGATTGAAAATGGAAATCGACTGCGGATTGATGCCGAGCTGCTGCAAGCTTTGGTCAAGCTGCTGCAATTGCTGTTGCGGCGTGCTGGCGGCGGGATCAGAGGCTGCCGTGGGGTTGGCGGCAGCGGCAGTATTGCCGAGATTCGCAGCGTTTGCGGCCGCATTTGGAGCGGGATTCGCAGTGGCGTCCGGGCCATTTGCGAATGTAGCTGGCGCGGGAGCATTTTGGGCGTGAATCTCTGGGAGCAGAACCGGCAACGGGGGTGGCTGCGCCTGACGATTGGACTCAGCGTTATTCGCACCGACAAAGAGTCCGGCGCGCAGGAATGCAGCCCGGTCGAATCGGCCACCATTAGAATCTTGTCTGGCTTGCTGGCCCTCGGGCGCCTGATTGGTCAACGTGACGGTGTCCGCCGGCGCGGGCGAATTCTGGGCTTGGTTGGCGTTGACTGGGGTGCCGATGGCCGGCGTCTGCTGTTGACCGGTTTCGGTCAGCTGAAATACGTCCTGAACGACGGCCGTGAGAGAAAACGATGCGGCTGCCATGGGATACTCCTTGATATCCATGCGCAAACGGCCACGCACATTGGCGGCTTGGGACCGCGGGAAGTCGTGATGCAGAATATGAGACCGGCTTCCTCCGCGGCTTCCGAGGCCGCGACGCACGGAATACGTCTGGGTTCTTTATCGGCGGGGTGACGCTTTACTTTAGGCAGCGATGGCTGCGATTGTGCAGCGGCGGCCGGGCGCGTAAAATGGGCGTCTGCGCCGGACGTTTAGCAGGCGGCAGCAGACTCAGACAAATATGGCATCTCCATTTAACATTCTGTCGGGCGATTCGGCGGCACAAGCTTCCCAGCCGTCTATGGGCGCGCACGGGCGGCCGGCATGGCTGCGCGTGAAATTCGAGGGCGGGCCGAATTACCAGGACCTGCAGCGCATCATGCGCACGCTCGACCTGCACACGGTATGCGAGAGCGCGCGATGCCCGAATATGGGTGAGTGCTGGGATCACCGCACGGCAACATTCATGATTCTGGGAAACATTTGCACGCGAGCGTGCGGATTTTGCGCCGTGCCGAGCGGGAAGCCGCTGGGTCCGCCGGAGCAAGATGAGCCAGAACGCGTGGCGGAAGCGGCCGAGCGGATGGGCCTGCGGTATGCGGTGGTAACATCCGTAAATCGCGACGACCAGCCGGACGGCGGCGCGCGGATTTTCGCGCGCACGATCGAGGCGATCCGGCGGCGGTTGCCGGAATGCAAAATCGAAGTGCTGATTCCGGATTTCCGCGGTCACTGGCCTTCGCTGGAGTTGCTGATGGCGGCGCGGCCGAACGTTCTGAATCACAATATGGAGACCGTGCCGCGTCTATATCGGCGCGTGCGCAAGGGCGCGGTTTACGAGCGGTCGCTGGAGCTGCTGAGGCGGGCGCGGGAAATTGCTCCGGGTGTGCCGACAAAGACGGGCATGATGCTGGGGCTGGGCGAGACTCGCGAGGAAGTGCTCGAGGCGATGCGGGACATCGTGACGCAAGGAACGCATATATTGACGCTGGGCCAATACCTACAACCGACTACCGAGCATCTGCCGATAGAGCGCTACGTCCACCCGGATGAATTCGCGGAATTCAAGCGCGCCGGCGAAGAAATGGGATTCAAACACGTGGAGGCAGGGCCGCTGGTGCGCTCGTCGTACCACGCGTTCGAGCAGGAAGCCGCCGCGCGGGCGTAGGCGCGAAGCGGCTCGTGTTTTCTCACCACAAATTACTAGAATGGACTGAACCCCTATTTTGAGACAAACGGTAATGGCACACTTTGCAGGGAACGGGGGGTGCCAGTGGCGCGGAGACGAGGTCAACGATATCGGAAGGAGTTCCGTCGGATGGCCGTGGAG
>JBOGNC010000021.1:0-28750 GCA_050747045.1 Candidatus Acidiferrales bacterium
AAAGTCCTGCATGTTCGTATCGTGGTGGAGGGACAGAAAGCCGTTTCCGAGTGTCTTTCTGTCTTGGAGAACGTACGTCTGGAGAAGTGCATCGAGAAGGGCATACGAAGGTAGTGATTTGCTGTAGCCAGGGTCGAAACTGAAAGCCGCAAGTGCCACATAGTCATCGCTAACGACGCATTTGGCGAACCCTGCAAGCCTTCCATCGACGAATGCACCCCAAAAGTTGAAGGGACCGCCCGTGCAACTGCGCTGGAAGCTCTCGAATTGCGCGCGAGGGATTGGCCGACCGTGCTTGTATCTACCAAACGCGGCGGCATAGCAATCGTAAGCATTGGCCGCGATCCACTCAGTCTCCAGGCGACGCACCGCGCATTCGCGGTTGGCTTTCCTGATTTGGTTCCTCGCCTTTCTTCCCAGCCCTTCGAAATCATAGCGCTCGCACAGGATGCACCAATAGCTGCACGGCTCATCAAAAGTTCTGGTGTGCCAACGAACGAGGCTGGCGCCAGATTCGCGAAGCAGATCGCGAGCTCCAGAAGGACACAAATTGATCGGAGCTGGCTTCAGCGACGCGGGGATAAGCACCTTTTGATAGAGCCGCCATCCTACCCCTTCGCGCCAGAAGAGGGGAACGTTTTCGCGCTCCAGCCACCGGATATATGGGTCCAAATTCGTGCCCGGCCCGGTTTGTTCCACGGAGGTATTGAGAAGATTCGTAGAGGACCTCGTTTGAATAACTAGAAAGATGTGAGCAAAACGCCGCCCATTTGATAGACCTTAGAAATGTCGGGAATCACCGGCGTCGATCCCGAGTGCTGGAACAAAACGAGAAACTCCCCGCTGTTCGGCGGCTATAGATCTGCCCGCGAGAGCTCTTGGCCTACGTAATCGCGCATCTGCTGCGATGTGGCTATGCACTCCGGCAGTCTTCCCGGACGGCAACTTCGAGGGTCGCTCCAAAGTCGATGACGCGCTGTGTTGCCAAAATCCCCCGGATAAAACTCGATTCCTTGTACCGTTCCATCTCGCAGTAGCTGCAGCTGCACATCGAAGCTCTTTTTAAAGAGCGACATTTCCTGTGGACCAGTACATGGAACGCGCGCCTTCCGGGAACACGGAAGGTAGTCGATCCGGTCCACGGCATACGAGCCTGCAATGATCTGCGCGTTTGGAAACAGGGCCTTCGCTTGCCGCACATAATTTGCAAAGTCAGGGCCGTTTTCCCGGTAATGGACGAACAGATGCACGAAATCGGTCCGATTTCGGACATCCGCGAGAGCAGGCGAAGTCAAATCTGCCGAGGCAAGTTCATTCCCATAAACAGTAACCCCGAAATGCAAGTTCAAGTTTCGCGATTTCAGTCCGCTCACGAACTCGTTGAGCATCGCGGCGGCGTGGGTGGCGGAAGTGTGCAATCTCTCCATCTGGTTCACAAAATCGTCAAAACCGACCGAATACAGAAGAGGATCGGAAACGCTTAGGCTACTGTATTGCCGGCCATAATTGATGCTCGATGGTGCCAACAAAATGGCCAGGAACACTCGTCCAACGTGCTGTTCTCCCGCGATTTTGTTGATCGATTGAACGCATCCGGCAGGGGCAGAGGAGCAGCCGATGCGAATCGCGTTCAGATGAAGCTTTTTGTCCCATGTCGGCGTGTTCCCACCCCACGTAATGATCATTTTGGATTCTGGTGCACGAGCGACCGTTCTTAGCGCGACGCCGAACATCGCAAGCACAACCAACGTTATGCCAATGCCGATTTTGTAGTTAGACCGACGCATTGATTCCTGAAACTTGAACATGGCGCTTCTCGTTTGTGATGACGTCGGGAGCGATGGCTGTCAGATTGGGCGCGCCCGTCAACTGCGTCAGCCACTCGCGGACGAGCACCCTCCACTCAAGATTATTCTGAATAAATAATCTGCCGTTCATACCCATCCGGTGCGCTTCTGCGGGGTCCGCCAGCAAGGTTCGAATTGCCCGTGCGAGCGCCGGAGGGTTTTCGGGAGGCACGACGAAGCCAGCCTCCGCGCGAGTCACCAACTCCGCCGCCTCTCCCTCCGCCGCGAGGACCAGCGGCTTCGCGGCGGCCATCATCACCAGCGCCTTTGCAGGTCTCGCCCCGCGCATAACCTTCGCGCGCCGAAGAGTTACGATGGCGCAGTCGGCAAGAGAAATGAATCGCGACAGCTCATCCAAGGGCACAGAATCAAGGAACGTGATGTTGTTTAAACCCATCTCCCGGGCCCGCGTCTTCAAGTGCGCTTTCTGCGGACCATCGCCGATCAGTAGAAAGTGTATCCGTTCGTGATGTGTCAGCGCGTTCGCAGCGTCGAGAACTTGATCGAGCGCCCCCGCATAACCGTGATTTCCAGCATACAAAACTACCTTTTTTCTGACGAGCCCCAGTTGGCGGCGGAGTTCTTCATTATCTGGCAGTGGGCGAATCAAGCGCGTATCCACTCCATTCGGAAGGAAAAGTATCTTTTCGGCAGGCACGCGCTTCTCTTCTACCAGCGCCGTCCGGATGCCTTCTGTCACCGCGGTTACCCGTGCCGCACGTCGGTAAATCCATTTTTCAAGCATCGATGCTGTTCGCAGTAGCGCACCGTCACTGATCACCCCTAAGTCGCGCGCGGAATCCGGCCAGAGGTCGGCCACATTCAATATCAAGGGGCAACGCCACCAGCCCGAGGCCACTCGGGCGGAGATTGCCAATGTCAAGGGCGGAGAATCAACGAACAAGTAATCTGGACGTTTTGCCCGAACCAGCCCGAACAGTGAGGTCAACGTGAATGAGAGGTAACTCAGTATCCTTTTGATCCCCGACCCGTTTGTTGCATACAGCCACACGCGATGAATCGTCGCACCGTTTCGAACATCTCGGGCATAAAGCTTCCCGCGATACGCCGGTGAAATTTGTCCGGCGGGATGGTGCGGCATGGCTGTGACCACTTCCACCTCGTGGCCCTCACGAATCAACTCGGTGCAGACCGCGTCGAGTCGAGCCTGCGTAGCGCCAACTTCCGGGAAAAAGTATTGGGTCAATACGACGAATCTCATGCGGGAGCCTCAATGTGTGCGGGTGTCGCGTCTGCCTGCACGCCAGTTAAACGGTTATAGAACTGCAGTAACCTTTTCTCTTCTCTCTCCCAGTTGTATTGGGTTTCCACTGCTTTTCGACCTCGCCGGCCCATTTCAGATGCCTCGCTCGGGTGACTCCATAGATACTCAATCGCTTCTCCGATGGTCTTGGGGTCGAGCGGGTTCACGAGCAAACCGCATCCGGCTGTTTCGACGATGTTTCTCCAAACGGGGAAATCCGACGCGATCACCGGTATTCCCGCGCCCATGTACTCGAATAGCTTCACGGGCTGCGCGTTCAAGTAGTTAGGCTCGGGGTGCAGCAGCACAAGTCCTCCTCGCGCATGCTCCAACAACTCTGCGACCTCGGCGCGTCCTAATACTCCTAGGGCTTGTATGCGGTTCCATCCAGTGAGCTTGGAAAGGATTTCGGGAAGTTGCGGCGGATCGAAAGCGCCGGCGATTTTCAGGCGGATTTTTAAGTCGGCTGGCATCAAGCTCATCGCTTGCACCATTTCCATAGCACCGCGCCCAAGCGTGATTCGAGCTCCGACGTACGCAATATAATCTCCGGCCTCGGGGTCAGTCGCCGCCGAATCGGTCGGGAACTCGCGCAGAAGCGGATAGTTGTGAACTACTGCCCTATACGCTACTTTCAAGAATCGTTCAGCGATGGGAGTTGTGGCACATATCAGTCCAGACATCGCTCCGCTTGCCAGGTCTTCCACTACTTTCAGTATCATCTGCAGCGGCACCCGCAGCCATTTGGGAACATACGCTTTGTACGAAACGGTCTTCGGCAAATCTTCATGAACGTCGTAAACAACCTTTTTCCCTCTGGCGCGCAATAGCAACGCGATCGGAATCAATTCCGGATCGTGAAAATGATAGATGTCCGCACCCGCATTCATCGCCAGGCGGTACATCGTCACTGCTCCGAACAAGAAACGCTTCATTCGATTTCGATATATTGGGAACGCCCGCAGGTGTATCCCGTCCACCTCCCGGTCCGCCTCGGCGGGCGCAATCAGCGTCACGGCGTATCCCCCGCGCGCCAAGCTTCGGCATTCTTTGTGAAATATCCGGACGTCAAGCGTCGGATGCGCTGACGTCATCACGCATACTTGAATAGGCATCGCAGTGGGTCAGCTGACAGGCGAAAACGGGCCGTTGACCTCTATCGGAGGCAACGGGCGAACGTGCGATTCAGAAGCTTCACAGAATACGAAACGACGAGCCACCGAATCGCGGAACCGGGCAATGGTTATCGCGCAGACGGTCAACGTCACGCCTGCCCAATACCAAAGAACGCGATTGTCATCTAAATCGCCGCTGAACATGCTTACGATCACGCAGAACAGCACGAGGCTGGGAAAAACGGCGTAACGCGTGCCCGTAGCCCGCAGCAGGCGAAGGCTGGCAACTCCCATCGCAAACAGAAAGAAGCTCAAGGCTGCCAAGCCTAGCAATCCTTCCTCGAACGCGACCTCCAGGAAAAGGTTGTGCGGATATCCTCGTTCGTCCGTGCCGTAGTAAAAGACGCTCCAGCTCCCTATGCCGCCTCCCAGCAAAAGATGGCTCGGAATGGCCGCAAGTGTCTCCCGGTAATACGTGAACCGCTTTACAGCCGATCCACTCGCGGCCTTTCCCTCGACGAGATCTTCAATTTCAGTGAGCTTTGAATTGTATTTGCTCGGGTCCACATGGCTGAATATGGCGAAGGCCGCATATGCGCTAACGCCGAGCAGAAGCAGCGTCACGACGATTTTGCTTACCTTCCTGGTTGAAGCCACAAGGTTCAGAATCAGCACTACAAGCAGGGCGACAATTGGTCCCCGCGCTGCTGACGCGATCAGAGCGAAGCTGAAGATCGGCACCAGAATCCATGCTTCAGCAGTGTTGTATTTGGGGCGTTGGAATGGCCGGTAATACAAAGCCAGGAGGATCAGCATTCCCATCAGCCATCCGGCTCCAATGCGCGTGATGTCGGTGGCCGAGCTGGACTGCCGGTCCTCCAAATGCAATATCATTTGCAACGCCAGAATCGCTCCAACGCCGAGAAACAGCATCACGAATCGCCTTAGATCCTCCTCGTTTCGAATAATAACGAACGGCGCGACCAGCAATAGCGTTCCGATTCCCAGGAATCGAACAAGCTCCGTCCCTCCGTACGATACGGCGGGAGTGTAGATGTAGCTGAGAGCCACGACTCCGGCAAATAGTGCGAAACCGAAGAGGGGCCATCTCGGCAGGAAACCAAACTTAGGCTTTGGACCGGCGTCAATTCGCGCCGAGAGCTTAAGCATTTTCCAGCAGATGCCTAGAAGCAGGCCGGCAAGCATCGCGACTGTGAGGTCAACCGCGTGATCCAACGGCCGTAATGGCCAATAAGCCTTAAGCTGCGGAATAAACAGCGCGGCGACCAGAAACACTTCAGGGTGTTTGAAGGCGAACCATAGGAATGCGACTACCCCGATGGCACTGACGATAACTAGAAGGATGCTGAATCCTTCGACCAACGCGCCTAGTATTGCGATCGAGGCAAGGCCAAACAGCGCCGCCGTTAACTTCCAATCGCGCATGTCGGTTTCCAAGTGGCCATGTCCGTCGATGAAACGCATTCACGCTTCCAGTCCAGCGGCTCTGCGCATTCCAAGACCTTCAGAAGCTCCAAGTAAAGCGAGCGGTACTTCGGTTCGAGCAAGGCGTTGTTGTGCCAAACCATGGTGAAAACGCCACCCACCCTCCGGCATCGCTCAACGCAGGTCCGAACCACGTCTACGCTGGCTTCCTCGCTCAACTTCATGTAGCCAAGCAATGTCCGGTCCATCACGAGCAAAGGAATTTCCAGCAAGTCAGCTTTCCGGTTAAGAGACAGCAGCCATGGCCGATAGGGAAAGCAGGTCCCCGCGCGGAATCCGATGTGATCCGCGTACGAGAGCGTGCTGTCGTAAGCCAGTCCGCACATCTCCCAGTGGATCCACGTGTCTACGCACCAGCGAAGATAGTGCTGCCGGCCGCCAAGCTGTTCATCTCCGAATATTTCGCGCAGCAAATTGATCTCTCTTCGAAGCCTTTCGGGGGATCGAAACGTGCTGTAGCCGGGCTGAACACCGCACTCTACGCCTTGCTCTTTCAGCCAGCCGATTACTCGTCGAATTTTTTGGTGTCGCGGATCGTAGCCGCTATCCCTCGCACTCGGGGGACTTGCCATCCAATAAACTGCAGAATCCAGCTTGTGTTCACGAGTGACTGTCACGATCTGCCGCACGGCTCGGAGATCGGCCGGTTCGCATTCGGGCAGCCAACCCCACAGTTCGCGCCACGTATTTCGTGCGTCGCGATGCGCGATTTGCCGCAATATGTTTTTGCCCTGATACGGTATCCCCACATGATCGGCGTCGTGGCTCACCTTAGTGCGCAGCTTCCGTTCCGTAGGCCGCCAGTTGGGATGCAGGAACTTCAGCACTTGTTCGAACGCGAGCCCGTATTCGTCTACGATTGGGCGATCTAGAAAGCCTTTTTTGAACGCTTCGCTTTGCTTAGCGGCAAACCGTCCGTGGCTGTCGTGATCTGTTGCGATTGACTCTTCCCAACGCGAGAGGCACAGCAGCACAGACAGAAGCAGATCCACTGAGGACTCAACCCGGTCGCTGCTAACCGCCACGAACAGCGGCCCTTCCGCCTCGCGGCTTCCCGTAAACGGTACCAGGAAGCTCGGAATCAGTTTTTTGACGTCTCCGTCCGGCTCGTACATCCAGCCTTTCCTAACCGTATTGATGCTGTTTCCAGCCAGCTCCCGCAGGAGCTCTGGACTGGCATTCGGAAAAAAGGTCTGTTTTTTCGTTGGTGGAAACGTTTCAAGAAGCGTCCCGCCCGGTACCTGACGGATCTTCCACATCCGAAATAGCTCCTGGTTCACGCCGCTTCGTCGAGCCAGTTCCCACAGGGCGTAACGCCGTGCTTGCTGCGTGATCCGGACGCCCCCGATTCGTTGAATTGTGTCGCTGCCACTCTCGGGACGAACCGTGGAGCTTGTTGGCGGTGACACCACTTCCGGAGAATTGCTTATCTGGGTACCCGAGTCGGGACTCATCACAACGCCGTCCTTTCCTTTTCGTCTGTAGTTATGGACAAAAGGGCCGGTTCACCGATGGTTCGCCGAGTGCGCCTCGCGCTCGGCACGCGCTCGGTACCTTGTGGCGTATTGCAGCAAGCTGCCTCGAAGCGAGCCAGCTTTTTCCAACCGCCACACCGGAAACGCCCCCGCGCCCCACTTGCGGTAGTACTGCTCTACGCCGCGAAGTGCGGAGCCCTCAAAATCGAAATCGCGCTTTGCCTCAAGTGCTTCGCCCAGCGCGGTCCAAAGCAAAAGATACGATCCGGGTACATCCCGTCTTGTTGGGTCGAAGGCGGATACGATCTGATACGTCGTTTTCGCGTCGTGCACCGTCAATAATGTAGCGATCGGTTCGCCATCACTGGTGCGCGCAATATAAAAGTCACTTTTTTCGCGCTGGAACGCGGCCGACCATAGCCGGAGAGGCAGTTCTTCGGGATAAAGTTGGCGGTTACCGTGAACCGATCCGATTTTGCATAACTGTGCAAAAACTTCGATGTCGTCGTTTCGCGTGACGAAAAGACCCATGCGTTTCGCCTTCCCAAGCTTCTGGGAGTGAGTCCGAGTGATTTGAGCCTCCACTGACTTGATCGGCTGTTCGGATGGCACGCGGAATGTGTAAGCCAACTCGGCCCGGAATCCAGCCCACAAAAAACCTTGCAGATCGGGCCCCAAGGCGCCCACCATGCATCGAAAGCTGTCAAACCCGGGCATCTTACGCGCTATCAATTCGCCTGCGGTCCGCATCAGCTGCAAACGTTCGCAGGCATCACCGACTTTAGAAATGTCGAAGATTGGTCCGAGAAACGGTGTTAGCTGCGGCGCATGAATAAGCCTGAGCCCTGTGCGCCTCTTTCTCGTCAGCGGAATGCCGCCGCAAACCGAGCCATGCTTATCCCGCACCGCAAGAATATCGAAGTGTTGAGCGGATATGTTGAGCCACCAGGAATAGTGGAACACTGTCCCGTGGGGCGAACGGTCAACTAGCGCGTTCCAAAGGTCATACTCCGAAGTGCGAAGAATCTCGCATTGAAAGCCGACCGAACTGGTGCCGGACTTGCGCGGCGCTGGTTCTGTCGGAAGTAGTTGGGGAACGTTTGAAACTAGGGTGCTCATAGCCGATCTTTCGAACTCCCCTAAAGGTAGAGAAGGAGAGGGGATGTACACCTCGACCGCATGAAAATCGAAGATGGGGCTGCTAAGGCAGTGGCGCGTGTAGCTGCGAAAGCGGCGATTTTCCGCCAGCTGCGGCAAAGGGCACGTCCGATAGCGCTACGAGATGCTCCCCGTCCAGCAGGTAACTCTGGCCGCAGCTGCTGCACTGGCAGTGTCCGTTGGCCACATTCAGCCGCACTCCGCAGCCGCACATCCAACCCACCCGCCGTGCTGGCGCGCCAACGACTAGGGCGTAATCGGGCACGTCGCGTGTTACCACTGCCCCGGCGCCGACAAATGCGTATTCCCCGATCGTAGTTCCGCACACGATCGTCGAGTTGGCGCCCAAGCTCGCGCCCTTGCGCACCAACGTCCGTTTGTACTCGTTCTTCCTGTTCACGTGGCTCCGTGGATTGGTTACATTCGTGAAAACCATCGAAGGCCCGCAAAAGACGTCACTTTCTAATTCGACACCGGTGTAAACGGACACGTTGTTCTGGATTTTAACGTTGTTTCCAATCCGCACGCCGCTGGCGACATGGACGTTCTGCCCGAGGTTGCAGTTCTTTCCAATCGTGCTTCCCGACATTACATGCGAGAAATGCCAGATGTGAGTTCCATCTCCTACTTCACACGGATCGTCTACCAGCGCGGTCGCATGGACGAAGTAGCGCCGGCGCATAGCATCCAATCGTTGAACCTGGCCGTTCTGCTTGAGAGATTGCTCGCTTGCGTTGAGTACGCGCAGCACGCGTACACCGTTCCGGCCGTCTGTTTTCGGAGTCTGCCGGGTCTCCACGCACTCCAGGAAATGTTTGCACTCGTTCAGCAATGGCTCCTCTGCGGGCAATGCGATCACTTGCCCTTCCGACCTGTGAGCCACCGGCAGGCGATCGATCCAGTCCACTCGGTGCGGATACAACACCAGCTTTCTTTCTCGCTCCGTGTCGTCAAATACCGCCATTTGCTGATCGCCCACGATCACCAACTTCTGCTCCTTGAACGGATGGAGCCAACTCACAAAGATGTGGCTCGTCACGCCGCTCGCGAATTTGAAGCTTGTCAGCGTGAGGTCCGCAATCTGCGGATTGAGATACGCGCCCCCGTGCGCCGCCACCGTTTCCGGATCTTCGTCGAGCAAATACAAAATCGCGGAGATGTCGTGCGGCGCAAAACTCCAAAGGATGTTCTCCTCAGTTCGAAGTTTCCCAAAGTTCAGCCGCGATGAGTACACGTACTCGACCCTTCCCAGGGCCCCTTTGCGAATCAATTGCTTCAACTCATGTATTGCGGGGTGGTAATACAAGAGGTGCCCCACCATCAGTACGCGATCACCCTTGCGTGCGAGTTCGACGAGCTCTTCGCCTTCGCTCAGCTGCAATGCAAGCGGCTTTTCGACGAAGACATCCTTGCCTGCCAGAAGTGCCGCTTTAACCATTGAATAATGCTGCGCGGCGGGCGTGGCGATCACTACGGCATCGATGTCGGTTCGTGCCAGCACATCTTCGTAGGATTTACAGGCCTCCGCACCGTACTGGCTGGCGAGCGACGTCAGTGATGAAACCGACACGTCGCACAGCACCGTCAAACTTCCAAGTTTATGAAAATTGCGAATCAGGTTTTTTCCCCAATATCCACACCCCACCACCGCGATTCTCGGACGAGAGCCCATGTCTTGCCCCTTTTTTAATGGATTTTCTTAGCCTTGGGAGTGATAAAACTGAGAAATAGCGCGAACGATTGCGTTCTGCACTTCTTCGGTAAGCTCGGGATAAATCGGAAGCGCAAGCACCTCTCGGCATGCTGCTTCTGAAGCAGGAAAATCTCCAGCCGAATAGCTAAGGTATGCAAATGCCGCCTGTAGATGCAGCGGCGAAGGATAATAAACTTCCGTCGAAAATCCTTTTTCTCGCAGGAACAGCCGCAGCTTTGATCGCTCCGTGCAGCGAATCACGAACTGGTTGTACACATGCTTGCAATTTGCCGGCACAGGCGGCAGCGTGACCAACCCTTCCAAGTGGTGCTCGCCAAAAAGGCCCCGATACACATCCGCATTCACGATGCGTTGTCGCTCCCAATCCTTAAGGTGCGCTAACTTCACCCGCAAAATCGCCGCCTGTAGACTGTCCAAACGGCTGTTCACTCCCAGAATCTCGTAGCTGTATTTCTCTCTGCTGCCGTGCGCGCGCAGTAGGCGGAGTTTGTCCCCGAGCGATTCCTCGATCGTGGTAACCAGTCCGCCATCGCCCGCACATCCTAGATTTTTTGAGGGAAAGAAGCTGAAGCATCCGAAGAGTCCCAGGCTTCCCACTTGCTTGCCGTCGTACGTGGCGCCGATGGCCTGCGCGGCGTCTTCCACCACTGCGATTCCGTGCTGCCCTGCGATTTTCAGAATCGGCTTCATGTCGGCTGGCAGTCCAAACAAATGCACGGGAATGATCGCACGCGTCTTTTTTGTGATCGCAGCGCTCAATAGTTCCGGGTTGAGATTGAACGTCTGCGGGTCGATGTCCACGAATACCGGCCTCGCGCCGAGTCTCGCGATTGCTCCGGCGGTAGCGACAAACGTGAACGGCGTCGTAATTACCTCGTCTCCGCTGTCTATGTCTAGTGCGCGAAGAGCCAGGTACAGAGCGTCGGAACCTGAGGCGCATCCCACGGCCACCGCCGCGCCGACCATCTCCGCAATCTCAGACTCCAGAAGCTGTACCTCTTTCCCGAGGATGAAATGCTGGCTGTCTAGAATTCGCTCTACCGCGTGCAGCACTTCCTTCCGAATCGTCAGGTATTGTGCCTTCAGATCCAAAAACGGCACCAGCGTGTTTGAACCGTGGCTGAGCTGGGGTCGTGCATCGCGAACAACCGCCTGGGACGTTCCCATACTTATATTCCTCTCTTGTTCGAAGTTTGAAGCCTACGAATCTGATCCGTTCGCTTCGCGTGGATTACTGCCCAAGTCTCAGGCCTAAGCCGTAACCAGCGACTTCGGAAGCTGCCTGGACCGCAACATCTCCGGCCCGGTGCATGCCTTGTTTGAATCCACTCTGCGGCACGAACAGGATGTCATTCGCTTGGAGCAACGGGTCTCGCACCTTGCCCTTCATAATTTTCGACAGATTCACCTTAATTTCTTGTCGTTTTGAGCCATCATCCGACTGCCGAACGATGATCGTGTGCCCCAGCGACGCGGTTGATTGCGTGCCTTCCACCATGGCAATGGCTTGCAGCACCGTCAGGCCGTGCCGTCCGTCCTGAACCGCGAAAGCTCCTGGCTTCACCACCGCACCGACCACGTAAACGATGGGCGCGCGCGAAACGGTGATCACGTCTCCTGGTCTAACCGGCACGTTGAGCGCTGGATCCTTCCCTGACATCAGATTCTGTACGTCAACTGTCTGCGATCCCGTCGCGGGCGCTGAGCTCGGATCCTTTGTCGTCTCGGCGGCGTTTACGTGGTGCGCGATCGTCACCGTCGGACCTGCCGCCGTTAGCAAGCCGCCGCTCATCGAAATCGCCTCAAGCAGCGTCGTGTTCTGTTTTTCCAGCGGGTACACTCCCGGTCGTGACACCGAGCCAAGTATCGTTACGTTGTGACTCATGCTCCGGAGGATAAATATGGTCACTTCCGGTGCCCGTAGGATTCCCTGGCTCTTCAGCGCATCGCTGAGCCGCTGGGAAAGCTCAAACGTGCTCTCTCCTGCCGCGTGGATCGGACTCGAGAGCAACGGAAGCTGGATATCTCCCGCGGAATTCACTTGATATTGCCCGCTGACATCGTCTTCGTTTACCACGCGAATCTGCAGTACGTCTCCCACTCCGACCATGTACCCGCCATACGCCGGCGGCGCGTTTGTCTGCGGCGCTGGCGCCGGTGGGTTCGGAGGCGGAAGGGAATCGACCCGCTGTTGCGCGTTTGCCGGAGTTCCGCAGAAAACGGCGAACGCCGCTAACAACCCGAGTAATAGGCCCCTGCGAACCAAGAAGATCGCATTGCTCAACATGGCGTACCTCTCTCTTGTTCAGTCGCTCGATAAGTCGAGCCCTGAGGAAACAAAATGAGTTGGAACTACGCGGAACTCCGCTGGTAATGTCGCGTTGGTCCGTAAGCATAATATTCGGAGTGCAAGTTAGCGCCATTCAAGACCACGCCGAGAACGGAGCCCCGTGCTTCCTCGAGAATCTCCATGCTCCTCACCATCGCCTTGCGCGTGGTTGAGCTGCACCGCGCCACCAGCACGATCCCATCGGCAAGCGCGGAAAGCCATCGCGCCTCCGCAAACGGGATGATTGGTGGGGAATCGAGAACTACGTAGTCGAACTTTTTGCGTAGTTCGCTCAGGAGGTTTTCCATCTCTTTGGAAGTCAAAGCCTCCACCGCTCTGGGAGCGCCTTGTTCCGCGCCTAGAATCGTCAGGTTGGGCGTCTCTGGATCAGCTTCGGGAATTTCCTGAATGATTCCGGGATTCGATAGCGCGTCTAGTAGCCGCAGACGAACCGTGACCCCAAACGTCGGAGTGATCTTTGGATGCCGAAGGTCCGCGTCGATCAGACACGTTTTGCTATGCCTCGCCAGGGCCACGGCAAGGTTCGCCGCTACCGTCGTCTTGCCCTCGGCAGGGAATGGTGACGTGATCAGAATCGTCCGGATCGGCTTCTCGCGTGTCAATGACGACACCCGAATCGCAGTATCAAGGCTGCGGATCGCTTCCGCCTCTGGCGATCGCGAATTTTCGTGCAGCAGCGCCACTACGGGCGAATTCGGAAGTATTCCGCGCCCAATGGACGTTGCCGAACTCGCCGGAATAAATCTCGTGCTGCCGGCTACCCGTAGCAACCGGCTTTCCGGCACCAGTGCCAACGCCGGAAGATCGGATAGCCTCCGGAGATCTTCCGTCGTCATGATCGTGTCGTTCATGCCTTCGGCCGCGAATGCCAGCGCCACGCCGCCAAACAAACCTGTCAAAAGCCCTCCGCCCAGAATTGCCAGCCGGTGTGGACCATTTGGCTCCATAGGCAGCTGCGGATTATCCAGCACACGCACGTTGTTCGAGTCCAGAGAAGCCGTTACCGCAAGTTCTTTGATCCGCGATGTGAGCCCTACGAATAGCCCCGCGTTCGCCTCTGCCTGTCGCCTGAGCAAGTCATACTGCACCACGTCTTCATTCGACTTATCGAGCGAGGTTTTCAGATTCGCTAGCGTTCCGCGGATCAAATTCTCCCGCGTTTGCGCTGATTGATACGAAGCCTCGATTTGGCTAGCAATGCGGTTCCGCTCTTGACCCAGCAGGCGGTCAAGCTCGTCCGCTTCGTTTTGGAGTTTCAGCACCTCGGGATTCTTGCTTCCATATATAGCCAGGTCCTGAGCCAATTGAGCGCGAGTATTCGCCAACTGCTCCGTCATCTGCTGAATCACCGGGCTGTCTTTCATTTGCGGCAGGTTCTCAGCATTTCCGCTCTGAATCTGCTGCACGTAAGATTTCAGCTGCAGTCTATCGCCCATTGCTTGCGTGAGTTGCTGGTTCAAATCTGCCACACGCGTTGCCACCGGATTTTCGGTGTCGCCCGCGGATGCCGTGCCCGCATTGCCCGTCTGCGTCATTCCAGCGTCACCCGCCAGCTGCACCCCTTGGTGATTCTTCTGAAAACTCAGCAAGCTCTGATCTGATTCGTTCACCGATTGCTGCAACTGCTTGATTTGAGGAGCAATTGCCGACGCGGCGTTCAGCGTCTCGTCATAACCGCTTCGGTGAACGTCGTTCAGATACCGGCTTACCAGGTCGCTCACAATCGCCTTCGACAATTTCGGATCGCGGCTTTCATATTCGATATCCACCAACTGGCTGCTCGTTACCTGTGCTACGTTCAGCCGTTTTTCAAACATCTGAATTAGTTGCAGCGTGTCCGGAGTGCCGGATTTCTTTCCGAAGACTTTTGATTCGCCCCACCCTACGGACTTTTGCAGCCACGTGCGGTGCAGGAAAACTGGATTTTGCGCCAGCTTCAGGTCAGTGATCACATCCGTCGCCAAGTGAGCGCCCCGCAAAATCTCTACCTGCGTGTCGAGATACTGGGTTTCATCCTGCGTGGACTGCGGTGCCGTGCCCTGCAGTCCCACCAAGTTCGCTCCCGGAGGACTGATTTCCAGCCTTGCCTCTGCCTGGTACGTGTTGTGCATCAGCAACACCGCCACCAGTAGCAGTACTTCCAGCGCAGCCGCAAACACAACCAAGATCTTCCAGTGTTTTCTTATCACCTGCACTGCTTCTCGCCACGACCCGCCCCTTTGTTCGTGGCTCGGCGCAGTCCAATAAGACTGGCCTTTGAAAGAAGTATCCTCTGGAGTCAAAGTGGTATTTGTCCGGCCTCTCACGATGCTGTTGCTGTTAGCCATTGCACTCTCCAGGAATCGCGTGATGTCACGCCTCGATCTTCGGCAGAAGTTCGGCGTTTTGAGGTTTGCGTGCTTGTGGATCGGGAGTTAACGAGCCCAAATACCATGCAACAGCGAGCAGCGTCAGACCGATAACTCCGGTCAAAGCAAACCCGCTTCCCCGCTCGCTCTCGCAGAGCAGGCTGACCGCGACCAGAATTGCTGTGAGTCCGTACGATACGGCCAGAACACGGCGCACTTGCCAGCCTCGTTGTAATAGCAGGTCGTAGTAGTGTCGCCGGTCGCCGCGAAAGGGTGAATGCCGCGTGCGCAGCCTCCGTACGATCGCCAGTCCCGCATCGCCCAGAGGCAGCATGAAGAATGCGATTACCGGGAGCGCTTGATAGACTCCCGGTTCGGCGGAGTTGTGCTGCAGCACCAACAGCGCAGCCAGTGACCCGATCAGCGCGCTCCCGGAATCGCCCATGAAGATCGACGCGGGTGGAAAATTGTGAATTAACATCGCTGCACATACCGCGATCAAGCATCCTCCCAAGACCACTCCACTCCGTGATCCACCCAGCACAACGGTTAGTCCGATAGCTCCGATTGCGCAGATACCCGCCGCGAGACCATCCACGCCGTCCAGCATGTTCACCGCGTTTACGAAAAATGCGAACAGCAAGCAGGTGGCTGCCAGATTCAACGCTGGTGTTTTGAACCAAATTGCTTGCCATCCTGCGCACCACAGCACGCCGCCGCCAAGTAATTCGCTTGCAAGGCGCATGGACGGCGACAAATTCCACAAATCGTCCGCGAATCCCACCGCCCATATCGCCAGTACCACGCCAACCGCAATCCAATCCCGCCCCCGCATAGCTCCCGCCGACAGCAGCACGCCAACGAAGATTCCAAACGCCATTGCTGCCCCTCCCAAGCGGGGCGTCGGCTGCAAGTGCGGCTTCAAAGCTCCCGGTTCGTCGAAAAGGCTTTTGCGGCATGCCAACCACTTAACCACGGGGATTGCGATCGCTGTCGAGACGAACGCCCCGACGGCGCTCAAAACTGGTCCGGAAATTGTCATTTCGCTCGTTCAGGCTGGGATCGGTATGGACAAACGGTCAAACGATGTTCGCGACTCTGCCGCGATCACGTCTACTAACTCCTTGCAAACTATCCCGATCTCCTGTTTCGTAAGTTGTCCGGAGAAGGGAATCGCCAGGCAGTTGTCGGAGGCACTCTCGGCATGGGGGAGCGGCATAGGAATTTCGGAGCCGTATTGCGCGAAGTAAGGCTGTCGATGAATGGCTGGGAAGTACGCTTGCGTGGCGATGCCCCATTGCTGCAACCGGTTCCGGATGCGATCGCGCGTCGCGCTTCCCGGCGCGCCTGCCGCCTCGATGACGTACACGAACCAACTCCGTTCCGCATGCTTCACTTCCGCCGGCAGCAGAACCGCGTTGATTCCACCCAGCGTGCACGAGTACTCCGTGGCTACCGATGCTCTTGCCGCAAGCAATTCTTCAATTCGTTCCAACTGCGCCAGTCCCAGCGCGCAGTGCACGTCGCTCAATCGGTAGTTAAATCCGAGCTGCACATGCGTCAGCCATCGTCCGTTCTCGTCTCGCCCCTGGTTTCGCATCGAGCGGCAGCGCGCCGCAATCGACGCGTTGTTGGTTACGACCATTCCACCTTCGGCCGATGTAATTTGCTTGTTTGGATAGAAGGCGAACACTGCTGCGTCGCCGAAAGTTCCAGCGCGGCGCCCGCGATATTTCGCTCCGATAGCCTCGCAGGCATCCTCCAGTACCATCAATCCATATTCGCTCGCGATCTGCTCGATCGCGTCCATTTCGCACGGCAACCCGAATACGTGCACCGGTAGAATTGCTTTCACAGTTCGGCCGCTCTTCATATTCAGCACGCGGCCGTCCTTGTTTCGGCTGCAGCACTGTTCCAGAAAATCGCGAAGGTTTGCAGGATCCAAATTGTACGTTTGGCGGTCGATATCCAATAGGACGGGCGTCGCCCCTTCGTACAGCACGCAGTTCGTCGACGCCACGAAACTAAAAGGAGTCGTAATTACCTCATCTCCCGGCCCGATGCCCATTGCTCGTACGCACATGTGCAGCGCTGCTGTTCCGCTGCTTGCCGCCACCGCATAACGCACGCCGGAATATTCTGCGAACCGCTCCTCGAACCGATTCAGCCAAGGTCCCAGACTCAGTTGCTTGCTTCGAATAACTTCTGACACATATTCGATTTCGCGTTCCCCCACATCCGGCGAAGACAGCGGGATATTCATATTCACTCAGCTCACTTTCGAAAGCTGCAACTCGGTCTGCGGTTCCCGGTGTTCCTGTATCAGGGATCGGTGCGCTGCGAACGAGGGGAACAGCCTGCCGATGTAATCGAGAAGCCCTTGACGGTCGCGGCAGGCTAGGTACTTTTCAAACTGAACCACCGCTTTCTGGATGTCGATAGAAGGCGGATACGTTCCCTCAAGATATAGCAAGCGCGGTTGGTCGGTCTTGCGTGGTGTTTCTCGCTCGTCCCAAAGGTCTTCGTGGAATTTCTCGCCGTCTCGCAAGCCAATGAATTCGATCGGCAACTCCTCCTCGGGTGCGAGCCCGGAATAGAGACTCAGCCGGCGTGCCAGTTCGTAGATGTTAATTGGCTGGCCCATGTCGAAAACGAATGTCTCTCCGCCTCGGCCTCGCTGTGCGGCGCAAAGGATCAAATAGGCGGCCTCCGGTATGCTCATGAAATATCTCGTCGCTTGCGGGTCGGTCACACGCAATGGTCCACCCTTCAGGATCTGATCCGAAAAAAGTTGAATTACGCTTCCCGCGCTTCCAGCCACGTTCCCGAAGCGCACGTTCACAAATTGCACGTGGTGCTTCGTTGCCAGATCGCGGATGATCATCTCCGCCAACATTTTTGAAAGGCCCATGTAATTCTGCGGATTCACCGCCTTGTCCGTTGAAATGTTGACGAGCGACGCCACTCCAGCCCTTAGCGCAGCGTTCGCCACGTTTCGCGTGCCCAGCACGTTGTTTCGAATTGCTTCCTGCGGGTGCAGTTCCATCATGCCCACGTGTTTGAATGCCGCGGCGTGAAATACGATCTGCGGAGTCTCGGTAACGAACATTTCGCGGACCGAATCCCGATCTGTGATATCTCTCAAATAAACGCCCACGTCTAGATTGGGCACCCGTTCGCGTACCGCCAGCTGAATGTGAAACAGGTTGTTTTCCGATTTATCCACCAACACCAGCCGCCGGGGGCCCGCGTCCGCCAGCTGCCGGCACAATTCGGAACCGATCGATCCTCCCGCACCGGTCACCAGTACCACCTTATCCATCACAAGCGCGCGGGTTACTTCCGGTTCGCATGCGATGCACTCTCGCTGCAGTATGTCGTCCATACGAATCGGTCGCAGGCTCTTCGAGGTCACCATCCCGTTCGTGAGTTCGGCTAGGCTTGGCAGCATCCTCACCGGAACTCCGCCCTGCCGGCAGGCATTCAAGATTCGCTGCATTTGTTCGTGAGTCGCGCTGGGGATGCAGATCAGGATCTCGTCCGCATTGTTCTCCACCACCGCCCGCTGCAGTTCCGAAAGGTCGCCGATCACCGGCACGTCGCAAATGCGGCTGCCTTTTTTCGTAAGATCGTCGTCAACAAAGGCCACGGCTCGCATATTGGCGCGATGGTCCGCGCTCAGTTCTTTCACTAGGCAGGCTCCGCCATCGCCGGCTCCAACCACCACCGCTCTTCTGGCTGTCAGCGATTTTCGAACCGACCGAAGGAAGTAAAGTCGTTCACTGAAATGAAACCCGGCCAACAGAAAAAAACAGATCAGCGCGTCGCGGGCGAACAGCGCGCCCGGCAGGGTGTTCGATGGCCCCCAAAAATCTCGTGCGAAATATAGACAAATGCTGCTGATTCCCACGGCTTTTGCGATGGCTACCAGGTCGCCGATGCTCGCATGCCGCAGCGATCGCCAGAACACGCCGAAAACCAATAGCGCCACGCCGCGAAATAAAAGCACGGTGGGCAGCAGAATCCACAAGAAGTCGACAGTCCACCGGTGAGGTTCATTAAGGCTCTGAAGCCTGTAAGACAACGCGAATGAAGCGGAAACGATGGCCAAGTCGGCCGAAATGACCATAAAGCGAAACGCAAATCGAATCAGTCGCGGGCTGATCGATTTCGGTCGCGGTGAGTGGTTGTTTCTGGCTTCTATCAGGATATCGAGTGCTGATCGGACGCTCAATGTATTGGGCATGTAGGCGAATCGACTGCTGGTGCGGAAATTTCCCTTGGTTTGGGTATTACAGCACTTCTAGCTCATACCCTTCGATTTGGATGGATAAGGAC
This sequence comes from Candidatus Acidiferrales bacterium, assembly GCA_050747045.1. Lineage (GTDB taxonomy): Bacteria > Acidobacteriota > Terriglobia > Acidiferrales > UBA7541 > Palsa-295. Next base: position 19,116 of record JBOGNC010000021.1, read on the forward strand.
CGTTGAATCAAACTCACGTTGAGGATCAAACTGTCTTTCCCGGCTTCTCGTAGCAAAATCCCTTCGACGCCGCGGAGGGCACCGTCTCGAATGCGTACTTTTTGACCCGCTTGCAGGAACGGATGGGGCTTGCAGCTGACTTCGTTTTCCATCAGCCGCCGAATGTGCCGAATCTCACAAGCTTCCAACGCGATTGGGCCTTGGCTATTTCCCACGAACCGGACCACGCCGGGCCGTCGCAGGACGCGTATCCGGTCCCGTCGCTGCTCGTTCAATCGCACAAATGCGTAACCCGGAAAGAGCGGCAAGCTGACCCTCTGATTTCGATCGCTCCACCTGTGCTCGCGCACGATCAGAGGAAGCAGGCATTCGATGTCGTCGTTGTGTAATTGGTCCGCAACCGCTTTTTCGTGGCGTGGGAACGTCTGCACCGCATACCAGCTGGCCTCCATAGCTTCGATGGGAGTTGGGCTTACACGGTGGGCAACGATCTGAGTTTCCATAATATTGAATGTTGGTCGAAGGGCTCGCAAGGCTCCGCCATCCTCAGTCCCTTTGCCTAAGCGGCCAGAGTCTAGACAGTCGAAAATTCCGGCTACCGAAGAACTTGCTGAAGACGTCCGTTCGGCTCATGCAGGAAACCACGACTGCAATCTGCTCAGCAATACGGGATATAGTTCAAAAGACAGTCCGAACTGCCCTGATCTCCCGGGTGGGGCGAAGACCGTAAGACGCGCGCCATTTTTCGTCCACTCTCCCGCGTTTTGCGCCTTTCATAAATTCGGGCCCGTAACGCTTTGCAAGCAGGGCGCTTCTCGACGCGTGTTTACTTAGCAATATATATAATTATAACAGAGTAATTATAAGGCAAAAGTAGCGTTCCGTTTTTGATCGCACGCTTGAGTGCGATGAGCCGATGGAATTGTCGCGGCACGATGACCGCACAAAACAAAGTTGGGCTAGCGTCCGGTCGGCCCGCAGGTTCATCATGTCTGGGTATCGTGCGTTGGTGCGCGACCGTTCGCGCACTAAGGAGGAATGTCCATGGCTGCGCCAAGGATTCTGATCTTGACGGGAGATGCGGCTGAGTCGCTGGAAGTGATGTATCCGTATCAGAGGCTGCGCGAAGAAGGCTACGACGTCCAGATTGCCGCGCCGAGCAAAAAGAAACTGCATTTCGTGGTGCACGATTTCGAGCCCGGCTTCGACACCTACACGGAAAAGCCCGGCTATAGTTGGGACGCCGATCTGGCGTTCAAAGACGTGAATCCGGCCGATTACGTTGCGTTGGTGATTCCCGGCGGCCGCGCACCCGAATACATTCGCAACGACGCCGATTGCAAGCGAATCATTCAGAGCTTTTTTCAGCAAGAAAAACCCGTGGCCCAGCTCTGTCATGCGGGATTGGCGCTGGCTGCTGCCGGAGTACTGAAAGGGCGCAAAACTTCGGCGTATCCCGCAATCGAACCGGATGTGCGGGCGGCCGGCGCGGAATTCGTGAATTCGGAAGCAGTGATTGACGGAGTGATGGTGTCCGCGCGCGCGTGGCCGGATCATCCGGCATGGATGCGCGAATTTATCAAGGTGCTTAAAGCAAAAGCGCCGGTAAGTGACCGCGGCGCCGCCGCGTAGCGCGAAAAATCGCCAGGCCGTGCGATTCATCTAGAAAAGCGAACTGTGGTGGCGGAAGCGGCGTGAATCATCGGGCTTTTGGGGGGGAAACCCCAAGAACATGGCGATTGCAACCGTGGCAACAGGCGCAAACGCCTGCGAGCCATTGATCGCAGTCGAAAAATGCGCGTTGGGATACAATCCAGGCATTGCGGCGAGGCGAGCGGATACGCGAGGCGGGAGGACAGAATCATGAATGGAATCTTTCGAAAAACAACTTTTGCTGTGGCAACACTTGCGATGACGTGCGGAATGGCGCTCTATGCTCGGGCCGATGGCCAGGCAAAGGTTATGACAGGCGTGGTGACCGATATGGCGTGCGGCCGGTCGCACAGCATGATGAAAGGGAACGGGAGCGACGCGCAGTGCGTCCGCACGTGCGTAAAGGGCGGCAGCCCGTTCGGGCTGGTAGTAGGCGATAACGTGATTGAGCTGCGCGGTCATTCGGGGGAGCTGAACAAATACGCGGCGCAGAAAGTGACGGTTAGCGGCACCATGCGCGGGAAAGATTTGATTGTGGAGTCGGTGAAGCCCGCGAAATGACCCAGCGGGCAAGGGGCTGGCGGTGAGCGAAGCCGAGACAAAGGCGCATTGGGAGGATATTTACCGGCGTCTTCCCGCGGACGCGGTGAGTTGGTACAAGCCGCACCTGAAAACCTCGCTGGAGATGATCGAGCGGGTGGGCAGGCGCGATGCGTCAATCATCGATGTCGGCGGTGGAGAATCCACGCTCGTGGACGATTTGCTGGCGCGTGGGTACGAGCATGTGACGGTGCTCGATATTTCTGAGACGGCGCTCGCGGAGAGCAAGAAGCGGCTGGGCGAGATATCCGGGCGCGCGCAGTGGATGGCCGCGGACGTGACTACAGCGGACTTCGAGCGTGCTGCGTACGATGTGTGGCACGACCGCGCTGTATTCCATTTTCTGACTGCGCCGGAGAAACGCGCGGCCTATGTGCGAAACGTGGCGCGAGCCGTGAAGCCGGGCGGGCACGTGATCGTTGGTACGTTTGGTCCCGAGGGCCCGACGAAGTGCAGCGGCTTAGACGTGGTCCGCTACGACGCCGAGCAACTGCACGGCGAATTCGGCTTGCACTTTCGCCCGGTGGAGAGCCGCGAAGAGCTTCACGCGACTCCAGCCGGGAAGTTGCAGCAGTTCCTGTATTGCCTGTGCCGCGTCGAGTGAAGTCGCGTCTACGCCGACGCCGGCTTACCGTGCGGCTCTGCGTAAATTCCAGACAGCTTCGAGATCACACCAAAATTCAAGAGTTAAAACCGCGCGGAGCCTTCCATGCCCGCCAGGCGGCGCGGGTCGTTGCCCGGAATCTTCATCGTGAAAATCGATTCCACGCTGGTGTAATCGTAATAGCCGAGGCGGGCGATGGGCCGCGCTTTGAGGATGTCGATGTGTCCATCGGCCGTGAGGTAATCGTCGGCGATGTGAATCGCGAGCACTCGCCCGAAAACGATATCGACGGTGCCCATGGTGCCGTTGCCGGGCAGTCGAATCGTCTGATGGTAGCCGCATTCGAAATGCACTGGCGACTCAGCCACGCGGCTGGGCTTCACGACCCGCGAGGGAGCTTTGGTGACGCCGGAGAGATCGAATTCGTCCACGTCAGGTGGAACTTCTTCAGCGGATTTATTCACCGCTTCGCGTAGAGCGTAAGTGGCCATGTTCCACACGAACTGCCCGGTTTGCTCGGTGTTGACCACCGTGTCCTTGCGGCGTCCGCTCGTATTTTGATTAGAAGCGAACATCACGTACGGCGGATCGAAAGTTAAATTCTGGAATTGGCTGAAAGGCGCGAGATTATCCACTCCTTCGCGGCTGATAGTGGAGATCCAGCCGATCGGGCGGGGCACGACGCAGGATTTGAATGGATCGTGCGGCAGGCCGTGCGCCGTCTTGCCGGGCTCATAGAACATCTGCGATTCCTCCGAAAAGTCTGATGTGCGTAGGTGGAGCGGCCGAAAGCTCACTGCGAATCTGCCGGGGGATTATAGACGTAATTCCGATTTTCAACGCCCAGCGAATGGCCCAATGACTCAAAGTGGTTTATCTGGGAGGCCGCGGCCAGTGGCCGGTGCGTGCGCGATGCGCCCAAAGCCTGCGAAACGCTGCTTGAAGTTTTGGCCGTGGATAACGAGGTGCGTCGACCGAACCGTCCGGCTGCAAACGAAAAGGATGCTTCCGAAATAATTCGTCGAGAGTTTCATCGTCCGCCGATAGAATTAACGGGAGCGTAGACTCACGGGTCCTACAGGATTGCTCGCGGGTCGCGAACCCTGCGGCGCTCCGCAACTCATCAAGAATCGCGTCGCATTCGGCGCATCGAGCCGGTGCTTCCATTAGGCCGCCATTATATAATGCCGCGGAGTCGAGCAGGAGCGGAAGGACGAAAAGCAGGCGAAGACGGGAGACGAGCCCGCGCGAATGGAGCCACAGGAACCCTCTTTCGCGCTGATGCGGTTCAGGTTAAAATAACTCGATATGCTTGACGCGCGCATTCGGCAATGCGCACGCAGTTATGCCACCTCATGATCGTCCGGCTGACAGGAGGCCAGGTAGATGTCGATTAGCGGCAATGGGAAACCTGCGGACTTAGGAGCGGAATGGAAGACGAATCCGCGCTGGGCGGGCATTACGCGTCCGTACAAGCCGGAGGACGTGGAGAAATTGCGGGGTTCGGTCCACATCGAGCATTCGCTGGCCCGCTTGGGCGCGGAGCGATTGTGGAATTTGCTGCATTCGGATTCCTACACGGCGGCGCTCGGCGCTATGAGCGGCAATCAGGCCGTGCAGCAGGTGGCTGCCGGGCTGAAGGCGATCTACGTGAGCGGCTGGCAGGTGGCGGCGGACGCAAACGACGCCGCGGAAACCTATCCCGACCAGAGTCTCTATCCCGCGAATAGCGTTCCAAGCTTGGTGAAGCGAATTAATCGGGCGTTGGTGCGCGCGGACCAGGTTCGTCACGCGGAAGGCGATCGTTCCACGTATTGGCTGGCGCCGATGGTGGCCGATGCCGAGGCCGGATTCGGTGGCAATCTGAACGCGTTCGAGCTGATGAAGGCAATGATCGAGGCCGGCGCGGCTGGAGTGCATTTCGAGGATCAATTGTCTTCGGCGAAGAAGTGCGGGCACCTGGGCGGCAAGGTGTTAGTGCCAACTTCGGAGGCGATTCACAAGCTGGTGGCGGCGCGGCTGGCGGCGGATGTGATGGGCGTGCCCACGTTGGTGGTCGCGCGGACCGATGCAGACAGCGCCACGCTGCTCACCGCTGACGTTGACGAGCGCGACCGCGAATTCATCACCGGCGAGCGCAGCGCGGAGGGATTTTTCTACGTTCGCCACGGTCTGGAAGCGGCCATCGCGCGCGGATTGAGCTACGCGCCCTACGCCGAAATGTTGTGGTGCGAGACGTCCACGCCGGATTTGCGCGAGGCCAAAATTTTCGCCGAGCGAATCCACGCGAAATTCCCCGGCAAGCTGCTGGCGTACAACTGCTCGCCGTCGTTCAACTGGCGGAAGAATCTGGACGATCAAACAATCGCCCATTTCCAGGGCGAACTCGCGGCGATGGGCTACAAATTCCAGTTCATCACCCTGGCGGGATTCCACGCGCTGAATCATTCCATGTTCGAGCTGGCGCGCGGCTACAAAGATCGTGGTATGGCCGCCTACTGCCAGTTGCAGGATCACGAGTTCGAAAGCGAACACGATTTCGGCTACGCCGCCGTGAAGCACCAGCAGTTCGTCGGCACCGGATACTTTGATATGGTGCAGCACGTGATTACAGACGGCACGGCTTCCACCGTCGCCCTGAAAGGTTCCACCGAGGCGGCGCAGTTTCACGGGCACAAGCCGCATCCGCGACCGGCGCACACGGCGCCTGCCGTCAGAGAGCGCTGCTGACCGGCCTTCGCCGGTTGGCATAACCGTCGGCGGCGAACTCATTGTCGAAGGACGCTTTTGATCACTCTCCTTCGCGATGGCCGTGTCGCGCGTGCACCCACGATCACCGCCGCTAGCTTCCCCTCACGTTTTGTAAACATCCCGCCGCGTTTGCTGTATCTTTCGTAGTATGACTACTCTTTCCGCGCGCGCCACGGAAGACGCGATTGCGAAGCTGGCTGCAGATCAGCGCTGCGCCGGCGCGTTGCACTGGATTGAGCAGAATTCCGCCTGGCTTACCGAACAGCAGATCCGCCTGACGGAAATTCCTGCGCCGAAAACGTGCGAAGCGAAGCGCGCAGAAGCAGTGAAGTCCCTCTTCGCCGCGTGCGGTTTCAAAACCAGCATCGATTCAGCCGGAAACGTCGTAGCCGAGCGGCCCGGCGCGGCGGGCGACAGCGTGATACTGCTCGCCGCTCATATCGACACGGTGTTTCCCGAGGGAACCGACGTCCGCATCAAGCGCGAGTCCAGTCGCCAATCCGGTCGCCTGTCAAGTCGATTGATCGGGCCGGGAATTTCGGACAATGGCGCGGGTGTCGCAGCTCTCGTGGGACTGGCGCACGCGCTTTCCGAGGTGCGGGTTCATACGGAAAAAACCATTGTGCTTGCTGGAGATGTTGGCGAAGAAGGAGAAGGCAATTTGCGCGGAATTCGGCGCCTCGTCGAAACGTACGATTCGCGGCTTTCCGCCGTGATCGCCGTCGATGGGCCCTCCACCGACTACATCACCACCCAGGGAATTGCTTCGCGCCGCTTCGAAGTGTGCGTGTCAGGCCCGGGCGGCCATAGCTGGTCGAATTTCGGGGCGCCCAACCCCATTACCGCGCTCTCGCGAGGAATCGTGCGCTTTTCCGCGTTTCGCGTGCCCAGCGATCCGCGCAGTTCTTATAATTTCGGCGTAATCGAGGGTGGCAGCGCCGTCAATTCCATTCCCACGCGCGCTGCCGTGAAGGTGGACTTGCGCTCGGAGGATGATCTCGAACTCGGCCGCCTGGAATCCGCTCTGCGCGACGCGATGCAAGCCGGTTTGCGCGACGAGCTCGCGGTCACGGAACGGCCCAGCGAAGCGCTAGCGTTGAACTTCCTTTCGCTGGGTGCGCGGCCGGCCGGGAAACTGGCGGCCGATTCGCCGCTCCTCGCCGCCGTCCGCAATGTCGATCGTTTTCTCGGCAATCGCTCGCGAACGGAGCGCAGTTCCACCGATGCGAATATTCCTCTCTCGCTTGGGATTCCGGCAGTCGCTCTGGGCGGAGGCGGAACCGGCGGCGGAGCGCACACGCCTGACGAATGGTACGACCCGGCGGGCCGCGAGCTCGGCCTAAAGCGCCTTTTCCTAATCACGGTAGCCATAGCCGGCCTCCAGTCCTGACGAAGTTCCATGCCACGGCCTTACCTCTTGCCTTCCGCTTTGCGTTCGCCGTACCGTCTTGTGAAGCTTCACACGCCATGCTGAGCGAGCACCCTTGATGACCAAATGATCAGCAAACGCCTTCTTGCCGATCTCGCCCTCGCCTTCGCCTCGCTGATCTGGGGCGCCACATTCGTTCTGGTAAAGGACGCACTCGCCGATATTTCAGTCCTCGCCTTTCTCGCCGTGCGCTTCGCTTTGGCCGCCGGCGTGATGGCGGTCATCTTCTGGCCTTCCATCCGCAAAATGAATGCGCGGACGGTTTGGTCCGGCGTGCAAATCGGCATCTTCATGTTCGGAGGATATATTTTCCAGACCACTGGCTTGCAATTCACCACCCCCACGAAAGCGGCATTCATCACCGGAATGTGCGTTGTGCTGGTGCCGCTGCTTCTGGCGATTTTCGCGCGGCGTCACATAACCAAATGGGTGTGGACCGGAGTTGTCGCGGCACTGGTCGGACTTTATTTTCTTACCGTGCCGCCAGCGGGCCTTGGAGCGCTCAATCGAGGCGACCCGATCGTTTTCGTCTGTGCCGTCATGTTCGCCCTGCATATCATTTTCATTGGCCGATACGTCGGAGCGCATTCCGTTGGCGCGCTGGCTTTTTTACAGGTGGCTACCACGGCGGTGCTTTCGGCGCTTTTTCTGCCGGTGTTTGCGTTCGCCAAATGGGAACAGCCGCGGCTGGTCTGGAGCCACGAGGCCATTCTCGCTATCCTGATTACCGCGATAGGGTCCACCGTAATTGGCTTCTCGTTTCAGACGTGGGCGCAGCAGCATACTTCGCCATCGCATACCGCCATCATCATCAGCCTGGAGCCTGTCTTCGCCGCGCTCACCTCCTGGCTGCTGGCCGGCGAACACTTTGGCGCGCGCACGCTTCTCGGTGCCGCTCTCATCCTCGCCGGAATTTTAATCGCCGAGCTTATGGGACCGGCGCCAGTCGCCGCCGAGTCGCCCGAGCCGCTTGCGGGTGCGCTGAAGTAGCCGCTCCCGAAACATTCGCGTGACATTTCGCCGTCTCGGCAGTTAATCCTTACGAATGGAGAGCGTCGCGATGGAAGCCTCACGCAGTGGCATTGGCAACGTAACACCTAACTCTCAATTGCTGGAAATGGCGATGGCGTACTCGCGCAGCCGGATGCTGTGCGCAGCCGCACGTCTGGGTGTCGCTGACGCGCTCGGCAGCGAAGAACGCGATGTCGAGGAATTGGCGAAAGCTTGTGCCGCGGATTCAGGCTCGCTTCATCGCCTTTTACGGGCACTGGCAAGCCTCGGGATCGTCGCGGAACGTGCTCCAGGCCGCTTTGTCCTCACGGCACTCGGTCAGCCGCTTCGCAAGGACGCGCCAAATTCTGCCTGGGCCGGAGTTGTTTTCTGGTCGGATCTGCTCGCCGATAATTGGTCGTACCTGACGGAGTGCGTCCGGACCGGAAAATCCGCGGCCAAAATAATGGAAAGCGCCAGGATTGGGTCGCGCTGGCAATCCGATCCCGACGCAGGCGCAATTTTCAGGGCCGTCATGGGCACCGCGCCTGCGGAAGACTACATGCCGATTGCCCGCAGTTGGGATTTCAGCGGGAGGCGGGTCGTTGCTGATTTAGGAGGCGGCGGAGGCGCGCTCATCAGCGCAATTCTGCAACGCTATCCTGGCGTAAATGGAATGCTTGTCGACCGCCAAGCCTCAATCGACGCGGCCGCTCCGCGAATTCAAGCAGAAGGCTTGACGGATCGATGCAAGCTCATCGCTGCCGACCTGCTCGAAGCTGTACCTCCGGGAGCCGATGTCTGCGTAATGAAGCATGTTCTCCATGGGTGTGCCGACAATGTCGCGACACAGCTCCTGCGCAACTGCCGCGCCGCGATCCCGCCGGAAGGCGTTCTCTTGATCGTCGAATTCGTACTCCCCGACCTCATTTCTCACGCAGATACAAAGCTCGAAACCCGCTTGATGAGTGATCTGAATATGATGGCTGTCACCGGCGGACAGGAGCGCTCCGCGGCGCAATGGAAAGCGCTCCTTGAACCCGCGGGATTTCGCATGCAGCAAGTTATTCCAGTTACGGTAGCGGATGGCTCGCCGCAGGATGTTTCGATCGTAGAGGCGCTTCCGATTACCGCCTAGTTTTTTGCGTAACCTTTCATCGTCGCGGCGGTTTATCTATTTGGAGGAGCAAGGGACCTGATGACCAACCGTGATTTCCGCCGCCTGGCGCTCAGCTTTCCAGCGACAACGGAGAATGCGCACATGAGCCATCCCGACTTCCGCGTGGCCGGGAAGATCTTTGCCACGCTCGGCTACCCGGATGCGAAATGGGCCATGGTCAAACTTACTCCCGGGCAGCAGGCGGAATTTTTACACGCCGAACCATCTGTATTCTTCCCGGTAAAGGGCGGCTGGGGCGGCAAGGGCGCCACCAACTTGAAATTGCGTTCTGCGAAAGCCGCCAGCGTGCGCAGCGTGCTTGCGGCGGCTTGGTGCAATACCGCCCCGAAGCACCTGGCGAAAGAATTCGAAGCGAACCTATGATCCGCACCTGTCGTAATCGAAGGCTTGCGCGTGTTACGAAGACGGAATCTTTGGAGATGGCGGTT
>JBOGNC010000022.1:0-28331 GCA_050747045.1 Candidatus Acidiferrales bacterium
GGATCTGCGTATCCATCGCGCCAAGCTTCGATGATGGCCGCAAACGTTTCGCGCGGCACCCGCAACGTATCCACGATCACGTAATCGATGCGGATTTCTTCCAGCTTCATGGCCGCAAGAATGCCGAAGATATCGCGGCCCATAAAGAGATTCGTGCCGGTGGCCGCGCCAAACGCCGGCGGGACCTGATGCCAGAAATCGCGCACATCGAGCCGGGCGCGCTGGAAGTGCAACATGCCGTAGTCTTCGGCGATCAGGTGCAGGTGTCCGCCTGGGCGCGTGACGCGGACGAGCTCGGCGATCACTCGGTCGGCGTCCGGGATGGAATGAATCACGTGACGGCAGACGGTCAGGTCGAAGCTATCGTCCGGAGCGGTTAATTCGTAGATGCTCTGATGCTCGAACTTCAGCCGCGGTGCGAGTTGGCGAAAACGCTGGCGCGCAAGTTCCAGGCTCGCGTCGATCACGTCCACGCTCAGAATTTGCGCGCGCGGAAAAAGCTCCGCCATCCGAGAGGATGCTTCGCCAGTGCCGCAGCCCGCGTCGAGGATGCGCGGCTCAGCGGGCAACGCGTAGCGGAGCAGTAGCGGAGCTTCTTGAGGCCAGATCGCACGCGCTTGCGCGTCCAGGCAGCGCACCATCGACTCGTCTGCCATCTGTTTCGCTTGCGGGTTTAGATTGGTGCTCGCCGTTTGCTGGCTCATGTGAGCAAACCCATCACTTGCCGGCGGCTAACGCCGGGAATCTGCACGCGCTTGTTTCTGCTTTTTGCCTCCGAGAATTCTAACAGCGGCCGCCGGGAGGTTCAAACGCCCGAATGTCGATCACAGAATTTGTTGCCGCGAGCCGAAAATGGCGGTGCCGATTCTGACTTCGGTGGCGCCCTCCTCGATCGCCACTTCGAAATCGTGGCTCATGCCCATCGAAAGAACCGGCAATTCGAGGCCGAGTTTTTGCCGCAAGCGGTCGCGCAATTCGCGCAGCCTGCGAAAATATGGACGCGCCTGTTCCGGGTCATCGGCATAGGGCGGAATAGCCATCAGGCCACGCAGGTCCAGATCTGAACACTTTTGCGAAATATCTTCCACGAGGTGCGCGAGCGCACCTTCTTCCACGCCGCTTTTCGTTTCTTCGCCGGCGACCTTCACTTCGATCAGCACTGGCAGCCGCTTGCCGGCGGCGCCTTCAGCAATGGCGGTATCGAGCTTTTCCGCGGTGGAAAACCGGTCGATCGAATCGACACGATTAAAAAGTTCGGCTACCTTTCTCGCCTTGTTGCTCTGGACGTGGCCGATCATGTGCCAGATCGCGTCCAGTCCGGTGAGAGTGTTGCGCTTGGACTCAAATTCCTGCACGCGGTTTTCGCCGAAGTGACGCACACCAGTGTCGTAGGCGGCGCGAATCGCTTCTGGCGGGAACGTCTTCGAAACCGCGACTAACGTGACTTCGTCAGCGCGGCGACCGACACTGGCGGCCGCGCGGACGATCCGTTCGCGCACCCGAGCAATATTTTCCACAAGAGGATTGGCTTCGGCCGGCATTGAGGCGATTCTAACACGCTGCGATTCCGAGGCTCATTCTGGCGAGCTTTGCTTGTTCTATTAGAAGTGAGTTTCCGCTGATACGAACGGCGCCGCCCGTACATCCAACCAGAAGTATGGAATGGAGGCGCTATGCCAAATAAATCCACGGTTCGGAAAGCCAAAGAAGACCTGCGGGAAGGGAAGTCGCCCAGCACGGCGGCCGGGGAATTCGTCCACGAAGAAATCGAACACGTACGCCAGGGCAAGCATGGCGCCCGTTCGCCCCAGCAGGCCATCGCCATTGGCTTGAGTGAAGCGCGCCGCGCCGGGATTCCGCTGCCACCACCGCGCCGGGGACGCGCCAGCGAGAAAACCCGCATGAGCGCGAAGCGCGCGTACGAGAAAGGCCAATCCGGCGCCAAGAAAACCAGCCGCAAGCGTTCCCGTGCTCGCGAACGGGCGCTGAAGCGCGAGCCTAAGAGCACCGTTTCGAGGCGGGCTCTCTCGCGGCATGCGCGCAGCGCGGCTCGACGCCGACGCGCGCGACGTTGATACGGCATCGCGCATCTTCACCACCAGCAACAATGCGATTGGCAAGGAGGTATGCCATGAAAAATAGCGGAGAACGAAAGTCCAAAGCAGGCGAACAGATGGAAGCGGACATGGAGAATCGGGAGCAAGCGCGCCGCGATCAAGAGCGCGATAATCAGCAAGACCTGATGCAGAACGTTCAAACGGGAAGCCATGACTCTCAGCGACTGGGAGTGAAGTGGCCTCCGTCATATAGGACCTTGAAAAAGCGCAAACCGGCGGCAAAGTCGGCATCCAAGCGCGGAAAATAGGCGGACTTCGAGATCAACTGTGGCCGCCGCATTCACGATCGCTTCGGCCACGATGGAGTGCAAGGAGTGGCCGGTGCAGAGGAACAGGACGTTGTAAAGGTTCCGCGCCTGCTAGCGCTTGGCCGGTGCAGCGGCTGAGGGTGCGGCTGCATTTTTGAGTGCGCGCGCGGGCTTGCTGGCGCGGATAAAGGCGCTCATGAACTTGCCATCGAGGCTCGGCGCGAGAGCACTGGGATCGAGGCCGGCGGAAACGAGGAATTCGCGCGCGTCTTCGACCTTGTAAATGCGAGTGGGCTCAATATCGACGTGTTCGAAGCCGGCCGCAGAAAGCTTGTCGCGGTAATCGGACTCGTTGAGCGCTCCGGCGACGCAACCGATCCAGAGGAGGATGCTTTGGCGAATTTCCGGAGAAATCTCTCCACGCGTGACTACATCAGAGACGGCTAAGCGCCCGCCGGGTTTGAGTACGCGGCAGGCCTCGCGGAGAACTTGCGCTTTGTCCGCGGAAAGATTGATGACGCAATTCGAGATAACAACGTCGACCGAGCTGTCGGGCAAGGGGATATGCTCGATCTCGCCTTTCAGGAATTCGACGTTCGCGATTCCCGCTTTGCGCTGATTTTCGCGCGCGAGCGCGAGCATTTCGTCAGTCATATCCAGGCCGTAGACCTTGCCTGAAGGTCCGACGCGGCGGGCGGAAAGCAGAACATCGATGCCGCCACCGGAGCCGAGGTCGAGGACAACTTCGCCAGCGTGCAGCTCGGCGAGAGCTGTAGGATTTCCACAGCCGAGCGAAGCGCGCAGGGCTTCTTCGGGAATTGCGGCGGCATCCACGGCATTGTAGAGATTCGCGGTGATCGCGTCGCAGCAGGACGCGGCCGGTCCGCAGCAGGGCTTTTCGCCAGCTTGGGCCTGGCGGGCAAGTTCGCCGTACTTTTCGCGGACCACTTCTTTGATTCCAAGGTTCGTTTGCGTTTCGCTCATGGCGCAGGCTCCTATTTGCAGATCTGGATTATCTCGTGCGGGCTCAGGGCTTTGTTGCGGGTGCAGCATTCTGAGTAAAGGAAACCGAGCAGCTCCTGAAGCGCGTCCGTGTTCGCGGTATAGCGGAGAAAGGTGCTCTCGCGGCGAACGTTGACGAGGCCTTCGCTTTTAAGCTTGTCGAGATGGTGAGACAGCGTGGAATTGGGGATGTCGAGCTCGCTTTGAATCTCGCCGACGACCAAACCTTCCGGATGGGCGGCCAACAGAAGCTGCATGATGCGCAGGCGGGGTTCGGTGCCCATGGCCGAGAAAATGTCGGCATAGCGGGCGATTTGTCCGGAATTAGCTTTGGTTGATGCAGTGGCGGCTGCCATATTTCGATAATGGCAGAACTATGGAAGTATGTCAAGCAAAGACCGGCAGAACCCGGGCGGAACACCTTAACCGGGGCGTGCGAGGGGAAGTAATGTTGCAGGTCTTAACCGAAGTGCAAAGACCGCAGATTGTGTTAAGTTGGCGGGTATGAGGAGAGAACTTGGAAGGGCTGGTGTGGCGCGCAGCGCAGCCACAGCCGTCTTCGTGATGGTAGTAGCGCTGCTGGCAATTTGTGTCCCGACTTTACAAGCACAGAAAAAAGAACCGGAGTGGACGCCCACGCAGGCGCCAATTGCAAAAAATATCGCAAGCTTGCGGTCTCTCGCGGACGATGTGCGTCCTCGGGCGACACAAATGCTGGCTATGCAAGTCCGAGCGCTGCCTCCCTCGGCGAATAAGCTGGCGCTGGCGTATTCGCTGGCGAATCTTTCGACCGAAGGCGATCAGGGCCGGAACACCGTGCAAGCGGTGGCGACCACGCTCGCGGATGCGCTTCGTCAACACCCGGTGCCGGATGCCCTCGGCCAACCCGCCGATCAGTATGTAGAGCTTGCGTCTCTTGCGACATACGAGCACGCGAAGGTGTCGATCGAGAATTCGCAATACCGGCGGGCGCTAAGGAAGTTGCAACTGGATGACGTCAGGCGAGAACGCATCAACTTTACGTTGACGGGCTTGGACGGACGGAAATGGACGTTGCGGGATTTGCGCGGGAAAGTAGTACTGGTCAACTTCTGGGCCACGTGGTGCCCTCCGTGCAGGAAAGAAATGCCAGACCTGGACGCGTTGTACGAAAAATACAAAACTCAGGGATTCGTGGTGCTGGCGATATCGGACGAGGAGCCGGGCACGGTGCGATCGTTCCTGGCGAAGCACAAAGTGACCTATCCGGTGCTGCTCGATCCTGGAGATGTCGTCCACAAGCAGTACGACGTGATGGGCATTCCGAAGAGCTATCTATACGATCGAGGTGGGAAACTGGTGGCCGAAGCGATGGATATGCGGACCAAAGACCAGTTCGTAGGAATGCTGGCGAAGGCGGGGATAAACTCTCAGCACAAGTTGGCCAAAGAATCGCTTCTGCAATTGCCGGCGCAACTCTCGTCCCGAGTAAAACACGCATTGTGACTTCCGCGGATTTGGATCGATAACACTCCAACGCAGAGTGCGGTGGCTCCGCACCTGAGATAAAGCGCCAGATGCGGAGCCGATGTGCCGTACGTGTGCGCTTACGGAAGCGCGAAGACGACCAGGGCTGGGCCCGGACCGGCAGCCTGGGTCCGGGGACCAAAAGCCGCTCCCGCGTCCATGATGGCCACGTATTGCTTGCCGTCCTTGCCCTCATAGGTGATCGGAACAGCCGTCGCCTGCAAGGGAAGGTGAATCGACCAGAGAATTTTCCCGGTGTGCTCGTCGAAGGCGCGGAACATGTTGTCGCTGGTGGCGCCGATGAAGATTACTCCGCCAGCCGTGATGATCGGACCAGCGAAGGCGCCTGGACGCCCCGTATTCTCCTTCGACGGCGGCAAGCCCTTGGTGATGCCGAGAGGCACTTGCCAAACGATGTCGCCGGTGGCGGCGTTCACAGCCGTGAGCGTCTCCCATGGCGGTTTCTGGCACGGCAAGCTGCCGATGGGCTTGCCGTTTGCATCGCGAGCGATGGCGGCGAACTGCGCGTACTGCCCGGCGAACGAGGCGTTGCTGCCGCGATCGTAGGGCAACTGGATGTTGCCTGGCCCGGGCTTGTATTTCGGATTCTTTTCGATAAAACCGAGCGCGGCTTGATTCTGCATGTTGACGATGACGTAGTCGTTGGTCGGGTCAGACGCGGTACCGCCCCAGTTGGCTCCGCCAGTGGCGCCAGGGAATACCAGAGAAACCTTTAGCGGTTTCCCAGGCTCCTGATAAAGCCAGGGCGTGAACGGGCCGGCATTGTAGAAGCCGCCGGCCTTGTCCCACAGTTCGTGGCAGGCTTGAGCGTGCTGCGCGTTCGTGTCGTCAGCGGTGACCATGTCATTCAGAGTGAATCCGACGTCTGCGAGCGGTGGAGGTTTCACCGGGATCGGTTGCGTCGGTGAGTACGCTTCCGTGGGAACGTTGCCCTTGGGAACGGGCGTCTCCTTAACGCCGAAGATCGACTTGCCGGTTACACGATTCAAAATGAACATGTAAGCTGTCTTGCTGGTCTGTACGACAACCGGTACTTTCTTTCCGTCGTGCGTGATATCGAGTAGCGCGGGCTCGGGCGGCAGGTCGAAATCCCACAGTTCGTGATGCAC
Organism: Candidatus Acidiferrales bacterium; assembly: GCA_050747045.1. Classification (GTDB taxonomy): domain Bacteria; phylum Acidobacteriota; class Terriglobia; order Acidiferrales; family UBA7541; genus Palsa-295. The sequence continues at coordinate 6,004 of JBOGNC010000022.1, forward strand.
AGTCTGGAAATACCACTTCAGTTTCCCGGTGTTGACATCCACGGCGACGAGCGTATTGGAGAAAAGATTGTCGCCGGGGCGGTCGCCGCCGTAATAGTTGGCGGCGGGTCCGCCAACCGGCATGTAGAGAATACCGCGCTTGGCGTCGACGCTCATGGTGATGGACCAGACGTTGGCACCGCCGCGATCTTTCCAGCTATCGTCACCCCAGGTGTTGTTGCCGACTTCGCCGGGATGCGGGACGGTGTGGAAGTCCCAGAGCTTTTTGCCGGTGCGGGCATCAAAGGCGCGCGAATCTCCGGGAACGCCTTTGGCGACTTCGTCCTGCGGATGAAGATTGGTTTCGCCGGGTCCGTAGACGTTGGCGCCAATAATCAAAATGTTTTTGTAGATTGTGGGCACTTCGGCGAAGGGAACATGAAGGGTGATGGAACCGTCGGTGCCAAAGCCGGCCGAGGGCTTGCCGGTGGCGGCGTCGAGCGCCATAATTTTGTGGCCGCTGGTGAAGAAGATGCGCGCGGGATCGTGACGAGTGCCGGGCCAATAAGCCACGCCGCGCGCGGAGGCGAGGCCAGTCTTCAGTTCGTAGCGCCAAACTTCCTTGCCAGTGTCTCCGTCGAGCGCGACGATCTTGTTGCCGGCAGGCATGTACATGATGCCGTTGACGACGATCGGAGTGGCTTCCGCGTAGGCTGCGGATGCGGGGCCGACGCCTCCGGGGCGCATGGCGTAGGACCAAGCTTGCGCGAGGTTCGAGACATTGCCGGCGTTGATTTGCTTCAGCGGCGAAAAGCGAGTGGAAGCAAGATCGCGGTTGTACATGGGCCAATTGGCGGCCGACGACGTCTGCGCACGGGCAGGCGACGACGAAAGTCCTAGTGCAGAAGCGGCGAACAACAAAATAGTCCCAAAATACCTGGTCACTGCGTCCCCCTTGGCCCGACGAGCTACTGATCTGACCAGCTCCCCATTGGCGAGCTAATTAATTGATCCGGAAGCGTTTACGAGTGCCTGCGGCCTACGATGCGCCGCAGCAAACCGGGGCAGTATATATCAGGAGCGGGAGAGCCGCGCGCGCCATGTGAAAAAATTGGCGGATTCTCGGAGAGAGGACCGATTAGAGCAAGAGGAGCCGATCGGCGCGAGCGTCCGAGCAAACGCCAGGAGTGGTCGCTCGTTTTTTCAGCCAAATTTAACCATTCCTCGATTTGATCCGCCGGAAGGATTCTACTCGTCCTGTCCATTCGATTTGGCCAGGCGTTCGATAACGCTCATGTCTTCAAGAGTCGAGACGTCTCCGGATACGCCTCCCTTATGGGCGAGTTCGCGGAGCAGGCGGCGCATGATTTTGCCGCTGCGCGTCTTGGGCAATAGATCGCAGAAGCGCACGTCGGCTGGGCGAGCGATGCTGCCGATGGTGACGGCGACGTGCTCCTTCAGCGCTGAGCGCAACTGGCCGGACGGTGAATGCCCGGAGCGAAGCGTGACGAAACAGACGATGGCCTCGCCTTTGATATCGTCCGGGCGGGCCACAACGGCGGCCTCGGCCACGGAATCATGGCTAACCAGCGCACTTTCGATTTCCATGGAACTAAGCCGATGGCCAGCAACCTTGATTACGTCGTCGACGCGACCGAGCACCCAGATGTAGCCGTCTTGATCGCACTGCGCGGCATCGCCGGCGAAGTAGACGCCGGGGATGCGGCTCCAGTATTCGCGGGCGTAGCGCTCGTCGTCGCCGTAGATCGTTCTAAGCATGGAGGGCCAGGGCTTCTGGATCGTTAAGTAGCCGGTTTCGCCGGGACCGACGGGCTGGCCTTGGAGATTGACTACTTTGGCGGCGACGCCGGGAAGCGGGAGCGTGGCGGAGCCGGGCTTCGCGGGCGTGGCGCCGGGAAGTGGCGAGATCATGATGGCGCCGGTTTCTGTCTGCCACCAGGTATCGACGATGGGGCAGCGGCCCTTGCCTATTGCCTCGTGATACCACTTCCACGCCGCTGGATTAATAGGCTCGCCGACGGTGCCGAGAACGCGCAGGCTAGATAGATCGTGCTTGTTAAGCCAGTCCATTCCCCAAGACATGAAGGCGCGAACCGCGGTGGCGGAGCTATAGAAGATCGATACTTTGTATTTCTCGACGATTTGCCAGAAGCGGTCTTTTGCCGGATGGTCGGGCGCGCCTTCATACATAACCACGGTGGCACCGTGGGCGAGGGGACCATAGACGATATAGCTGTGGCCCGTCACCCAGCCGATATCGGCCGTACACCAGTAGACATCCGAATCGCGCAGGTCGAAGACCAGTTGCGTGGACCACATGCACTGCAAGAGATAGCCGGCTGAAGTGTGCAGGACGCCCTTCGGTTTGCCCGTGGTTCCGCTGGTGTAAAGGATGTATAGGGGATGCTCGGAATCGAGAGGCACCGCGCGGCAATCGCTGGATGCCGATTTTTCGAGATCGTGCCACCAGAGGTCGCGGCCGGATTCCCAGGCGACGTTTTCTCCGGTGCGCTTCACGACGATCGATTTTTCGATGGTGGGGCACTTTTTCAAAGCCGCGTCCGCGATGTCTTTCAGCTGGACGACTTTGCCTCGGCGGAAGCCGCCATCGGCTGTGACTAGAATTTTCGCCTTAGCGTCGCCGATGCGGTCAGATAGAGCTGTGGCGCTGAAGCCGCCGAATACCACGGAGTGTACTGCGCCGATGCGTGCGCAACCGAGCATAGCGACGGGCAGCTCGGGAATCATAGGCATGTAGATCGCGATGCAGTCGCCAGCTTTCACGCCGAGCGATTTCAAGGCGTTGGCGAAGCGGCAGACGCGTTCGTGAAGCTGAGCGTAGGTCAGGCGGACCACCTCGCCGCCTTCTGCTTCCCAGATCAGCGCTATTTTTTCGGGATGTTTCGCCACATGGCGATCCAGACAGTTGTGAGAGACGTTGAGTTTGCCGCCGACGAACCACTTGGCGTGAGGAGATTTCCACTCGAGAACTTGCTTATACGGCTCGAACCAATCGAGGAGCTTGGCCTGCTCCGCCCAGAATCCCTCGGGGTCTTTCGCGGCGCGATCGTAGAGCTGGCGATATTCGTCGAGGGATTTGACGCGGGCGCGCTTGCTGAATTCCGGCGGCGGCGGAACGGCTTTTTCTTCAAGGACGTGTGGATCGAACTCTTGCATGGTTCCTCCTGAAAGGCCGCTTCGTATCGGCATGCGAGCGCCACATTGGCGCTTTGCTATGCTAGTCGACCTCATAAGTTAGGGGAGCCGGACGCGCTGGTCAAGGACCGGGATTGGGACCGGGATTGGGAGAACTATCCAAACCAAAGAACAGAATAGAAATGGAACGCGAGATTACCGCTCCTGCTTCGCCTGCAAGGGCCCGGATGGGACGGGTCGCGATCGTGTATCCTCGAACCTAATCCTTACGTCTAAGAACCCGTATTCGCGGCTGTGGAAAAGGATCAGGGATGCCAGTAACCGAGGATATGCGCACGACAAATCACACTCCCGCAGAAGCGCCCAAGAAGGGAAATGCACGGAAGAGCCATGCCGGCCTTTGGGTGACGCTTGTGCTTTTGTTGGTGGCGGGCGCGATTGTGTATCAGGTGGTGATGCGAGCGCGCTCGTCGGCGAATTCAAAGAACGCCAACGCGGACCAGCCAATTTCGGTAGGCGTTTCGCCGGTCATCAAGACCAATGTGCCGTATTACCTAGCTGGACTAGGGACAGTGACGGCGTACAACACGGTCACGTTGCACTCCCGCGTGGACGGCCAGATCATGAAAGTATATTTCCGCGAGGGGCAATTCGTCCACGCCGGAGACATGCTCGCGGAAATCGACCCGCGGCCGTATCAGGTGGCGCTGGATCAGGCACAGGGGCAACTGGCCAAAGACGAAGCGTCGCAGCGGGACGCGCAAGTTGATTTGCGTCGAGACCAGACGCTATGGCAAGAGGGAATCGGGACCAAGCAGCAGTACGATTCGCAGTCCGCGATGGTGGGCCAGTACGAAGGCGCGATCCAATCGGACCAGGCGCAGATTGCCAGTGCGAAATTGAATTTGACGTACTGCCGGATCACTTCCCCGCTCAGCGGCCGCGTGGGACTGAGGCTGGTCGATCCGGGGAATATCGTGCATGCCGCGGACACGAACGGAATGCTGGTGATTACTCAGATCCAACCGATCGCGGTCGACTTCACGCTTCCCGAAGACGAGTTGCCTCAAGTGATACAAGAAATGCGCGGACGGGAGCTGACCGTGGAAGCGTACGGGCGCGACGACAACATCTTGCTCGGGACGGGCAAGCTGCTAACGCTCGATAACCAGATTGATCCAACAACGGGGACGATCAAACTGAAATCGGAATTTGCCAACCCGAAGCTGGCGCTTTGGCCGAATCAGTTCGTCAACGTGCGGCTGTTGCTGAGCGAACGCAAAGGCGTGATTGTGGCGCCAACTGCTGCGGTGCAGAAGGGCTCGCAGGGAACGTTTGTTTATGTAATTGGTACGGACCATAAAGCGGACGTTCAGCCGGTGCAGGTGGATTTCACGCAAGGAAACAGCACGGTGATTCGCGAAGGGCTAAGCGCTGGGCAAGACGTGGTGGTGGATGGCGGAGATAAACTGCAGCCGGGCTCGATCGTAATCACTCATACCAGTAATGCAGATGGCGCCTCGGATATTTCGTCGGGCGGCCCATCGAAGGTTTCGTCCCGCGGGAACGCGCCTTCCGGGCTGCACCCGTGAGTCCGTCGCGACCTTTTATACTGCGACCAGTAGCGACCTCGCTGCTAATGCTGGGAGTGCTGCTGGTCGGCGCGGTGGCCTACCTGCAACTTCCCGTTTCTGCTCTTCCGCAGGTTGACTACCCGACCATTCAGGTGCTGACGTTCTATCCCGGGGCGAGCCCGGACGTGATGGCTTCGTCCGTCACCACGCCGCTGGAGCGCCAATTCGGCGAGGTGCCGGGGTTGACGCAGATGACCTCCACCAGTTCGTTTGGCGCGTCGCTGATTACCTTGCAATTCGATCTGAAGGAAGATATCGACGTAGCTGAGCAAGAGGTGCAGGCGTCGATCAATGCCGCAACCACTTATCTTCCGCGCGACCTGCCGAATCCCCCGACGTACAGCAAGGTGAATCCTGCTGATACGCCAATTTTGACGCTGGCGCTGACCTCGGAAACGCTGCCGCTGGAGAAGGTGGAAGACTTTGCGGACACTAACCTGGCGCAGAAGATCTCGCAATTAACCGGCGTCGGATTGGTAACGATCAGCGGCGGGGAAAAGCCTGCCGTGCGGGTGGTGGCGAATCCGCTGGAGCTCGCGTCGTACGGCATGAGCCTGGAAGATCTTCGTGTGGCGCTGCAAAACGCGAACGTCGATCAGGCAAAGGGCAATCTCCAAGGGCCGCGGCAATCTTACACTATCGAAGACAACGATCAGCTGCTTTCGAGCGCCAACTATTTGCCGTTGATCGTGGCGTATCGCCATGGCAGTCCAGTTCGGCTTTCCGACGTGGCGCAAGTGGTAGACGGCGCCGAGAACGATACGCTGGCCGCATGGATGAACAAACAGCCGGCGGTGATCCTGAACATCCAGCGTCAGCCCGGCACGAACATTATCGGAGTCGCGGACCGCGTGAAGGCGCTGCTGCCGGAATTGCAGGCGTCCTTGCCGTCGTCGATTCATGTGGTGACGTTAACGGACCGCACAACCACGATTCGAGCGTCGGTAAAGGACGTGCAGTTTGAGCTGCTTCTTACTATCGCGCTGGTGGTGATGGTTATGTTCCTGTTTCTGCGCAGCGCCGCGGCTACGGTGATCCCCAGCGTAGCCGTGCCGCTGTCGATCGTCGGAACGTTCGGCGTGATGTACCTGGCGGGATTCAGCCTGGACAATTTGTCGCTAATGGCGCTGACGATCTCGACCGGCTTCGTGGTGGACGACGCGATCGTGATGATCGAAAACATCGCGCGATTCATTGAGGGCGGAGATTCGCCACTACAAGCGGCGCTGAAGGGCTCGGAACAGATCGGATTCACCATCGTTTCGCTGACGGTGTCTCTGATCGCCGTACTGATTCCGCTGCTCTTCATGGGCGACATCATCGGACGGCTGTTCCGGGAATTTGCGATCACGCTGGGCGTGACCATTCTGGTGTCGGCGTTCGTTTCGCTGACGCTGACGCCGATGATGTGTTCGAAGTTGCTTAAACGTGAGGAGACCTGGAACCAGAACCGCTTCTCGCGCGCTTCGGAAAACTTTGTGAACCGGCTGAATCGTTTTTACGACCGGACGCTGCAAGTAGTGCTGCGGCATCAGACGACAACGCTGCTGGTGACGGTGGGAACTTTGGTAGCGACAGTCCTGCTGTATTACTACGTGCCCAAGGGCTTTTTCCCGGTGCAGGATACCGGCGTGATTTTGGGTATTTCGGATGCGTCGCAGGATATTTCGTTCGATGCCATGGCTCGCCGACAACAAGCGCTGGCGAACGTGATTTTGAAGGACCCGGACGTGGTCAGCTTGTCGTCGTTTATCGGCGTCGATGGCACCAATATGACGCCCAACAGCGGGCGCTTCCAGATCAACTTGAAGCCGCGCGAGGAGCGCAGCGATTCAGCATCCGACGTAATTCGAAGGTTGGAACCGCAGGTCGCCAAAGTGCAGGGGATCACACTGTACGTGCAGCCGGTGCAAGACTTGAGCATCGAGGACCGCGTGAGCCGCACACAGTATCAGTATTCGATCGAGGATGCGGACGCGAACGAGTTGTCACAGTGGGCGCCGAAGCTGGCTGCGAAGCTATCGTCGCTGCCGCAGTTGCGGGACGTGGCCACCGACCAGCTCGACAACGGCCGGGCGGAAGTATTGACGATCGACCGGGACACCGCGGGCAGGCTAGGTGTGTTGCCGGCGACGATTGATAGCGTACTGTACGACGCGTTTGGTCAGCGGCAAGTGTCGACGATGTTCACGCAACTGAATCAGTACCACGTGGTGCTGGAAGTCGATCCGCGCTTCCAACAGAATCCCGATGCGCTGAAGGATATTTACGTGCCATCGTCGAATGGGACGGAAGTGCCGCTCAGCACGTTCGCGCATTTCGAGCAAAAGACGGAAACAGTAGCGGTAAATCACCAGGGGCAGTTCCCAGTGGTAACACTTTCGTTCAATCTGGCGCCGGGCGCTTCGCTAGGGCAGGCGGTGACTGCCATCAATACGGCAGCCCGGCAGATTGATTTGCCCGAGTCGATCCACCCGAGCTTTCAGGGCATGGCGCAGGCCTTTCAATCGTCGCTGGCGAACGAGCCGCTGCTTGTGTTGGCCGCGATCGTAACTGTGTACATCGTGCTGGGCGTGCTGTACGAAAGCTACATTCACCCGCTGACGATTCTTTCCACGCTTCCCTCGGCAGGCGCGGGCGCGATTTTGGCTCTCTGGGTATGCGGGCAGGATTTCAGTGTGATTGCGCTGATAGGAATTATTTTGCTGATAGGCATCGTGCAGAAAAACGCGATCATGATGATCGATTTCGCGCTGGATGCGGAGCGCAAGGAAGGGAAGTCGCCGTTCGAAGCGATTTACCAAGCGTGCTTGCTGCGCTTCCGGCCGATCATGATGACTACCATGGCAGCTCTGCTGGGCGGCGTGCCGCTGGCGCTGGGTACCGGCACGGGTTCGGAGTTACGCCGGCCGCTGGGCATCAGCATCGTTGGCGGGCTTCTGGTGAGCCAGGTGCTTACGCTTTACACGACTCCCGTTGTGTATTTGGCGTTCGACCGGCTGGCCAGGCGATTCAGCCACGTGCATATCGGCAATGCGACCGACGCCGAATCGACCGTCGAATCGATTGATTAGGGCGATGGCTTGATTCGCGCGCTTGCGGTGATTCTCATCATGAGCAGCTGGGCAATGGGACACGGAGCAGTATGAATTTTTCATCCGTATTCATACGCAAACCGGTAGCGACCTCGCTGCTGACGATTGCAGTGCTACTGGCAGGCGTCATCGCATATCGTTATCTTCCTGTTGCTCCACTTCCCGAAGTGGACTTTCCCACGATTAACGTTCAAGGATATCTGCCCGGTGCGAATCCAGCAACGATGGCTTCGTCGGTGGCTACTCCGCTAGAGCGCCAGTTCGGGCGCATAGCGGGCGTTACGGAGATGACCTCCACGAGCCTTGCGGGCTCGACTTCCATCACTTTGCAATTCGATCTGAACCGCAATATCAACGCTGCCGCGCGCGACGTGCAGGCGTCCATCAACGCCTCCGCCGGACAATTACCCTCCAACCTTCCGATGTTGCCTACGTACCGAAAGATCAACCCGGCGGATTCTCCCGTCATGATTCTGGCTATGCGGTCGGACACTCTATCGTTGCGGCGCGTGTACGACGTGGGCGAATCGATTGTGGCGCAGAAGCTTTCGCAGGTGGATGGCGTCGGGCAAGTGAATATCGGAGGAAGCGCGCGGCCGGCCGTCCGCGTGGAACTGAATCCGCAAGTTCTGGCGAATTACGGCATCGGTTTGGAGCAGGTGCGCACCGCGCTAGGGCAGGTGAATTCCAACGAGCCAATCGGAGCGGTTGAAAACGGCAGGGTGCGCTGGGTGCTGCAAGATAACGACCAGCTTTTCGATGCCAACCATTACCGCCAAGTGATCGTCGCGTACCACAACGGGGCTGCTGTGAGGCTGGGCGACATTGCCACGGTGCTCGATTCCGTCGAAAACATATACGTGGCGGGCCTGCAAAACAGCAAACCCTGCGTAATTGTGATTATCAATCGGCAGCCGGGCGCCAATATCGTGGGGACGGTTGATCGCATACAGGCTGTTTTGCCGTTCCTGAAGGCGTCCATTCCAGCGTCGATCGATTTGGTAGTTGCGTCAGACCGCACCACGACGATTCGTGCGTCGGTGAAAGAAATCCAGATCACTTTGCTGATCACCGTGGTGCTTGTGATCATGGTGATTTTCGTTTTTCTGCGTAACGTGTGGGCCACGGTGATACCGGCGATGGCGCTGCCCGTCTCGCTGGTCGGCACGTTCGCCGTGATGTACCTGTTGGGATATTCGCTGGACAACCTCTCGCTGATGGCTCTCACCGTCGCCACGGGATTCGTGGTGGACGACGCAATCGTGGTGATCGAGAACATCACGCGCTATCACGAAGCGGGGCTGCCCGCGTACGAAGCGGCGTTGCGCGGCTCGCAGGAAATCAGTTTCACGGTACTTTCCATGAGCGCGTCGTTGATCGCCGTCTTCATTCCCATTTTGTTGATGGGAGGAATCGTGGGCAGATTGTTTCGCGAATTTGCAGTAACGCTGAGCGTCGCCATCGTGATGTCGCTGTGCGTTTCGCTTTCCACCACGCCGATGCTCTGCGCCAAGTTCCTAAAGCCGGTGAAGAAAGAAGGGCACAACTGGGCATACAAGCTGAGCGAACGGGGGTTCGAAGGCATGCGCTCGGCTTACGACCGGGGACTCTGCTGGGTGCTGGACCACCAACTGCTGACGCTCGGGATTACCATCGCTACCGTAGTTTTGAACGTGGTGCTCTATATCTATGTACCGAAAGGATTCTTCCCGCAGCAGGATACCGGCGGAATCGGCGGCAACATACAAGCGTCACAGGACATTTCCTTCGCCGCGATGGCGGCGAAGCAGCAGCGGTATGCGGACATCGTCTCCCACGATCCTGCTGTCCAGAGCGTGATCACATTTGCGGGTGGAACGGGCGGGACCAGCAACACCGGACGCATGTTTATCACGCTAAAGCCGCTTTCCGAGCGCGACGTTTCCGCCGAAAAGGTGATCAGCCGCCTGCGAAAAAAGCTCAATGTGGTACCCGGCGCCACTCTATACCTGCAAGCCAATCAGGATATCCGCGTCGGCGGCCGTTCCAGCAACGCCCAGTATCAATACACCCTGGAGAGCGAAGATCTCACCGCGCTCAACTCCTGGGCGCCGCGACTGCTGGCAAAAATGAAAACCATGGCGATGCTTCGCGACGTTTCGTCTGACCAGCAGACGCAAGGAATGCAAGCGCGGCTGGTGATCGACCGCGATACGGCTTCGCGCCTCGGCCTGAATGCCGCCACGATCGACAACACGCTGTACGACGCGTTCGGCCAGCGGCAGGTGTCCACCGTTTTCACTCAACTGAATGAATATCACCTCGTCATGGAGGTCAATCCGAAGTTTCAGCAGAACCCCGATTCGCTCCGCAGTATTTACGTCCAGTCCTCGACAGGAACCGAAGTGCCGCTCAGCGCTTTCACGCATTACCAAGGCAGGAGCACATCTCTGGCCGTGAACCACCAGGGCCAATTTCCGGCCGTGACGCTTTCGTTCAATCTGGCGCCGAACGTTGCGCTGGGGGACGCGGTTGACGCGGTAACGGCCGTGGCGCAGCAGATGGGGCTTCCGTCCGCGATTCACGCCACTTTTCAGGGCACGGCGCAGGCGTTCCAGACTTCGCTCAAGAACGAACCGCTGCTAATTGCAGCCGCGCTAATCGCGGTGTACATCGTGCTGGGCATGCTCTACGAGAGCTACATTCACCCGGTGACGATTCTTTCTACGCTACCGTCGGCCGGTGTTGGCGCGATCTTGGCATTGCTGCTCTGCCGCACGGATTTGAGCGTGATCGCCATAGTCGGAATCATACTGTTAATCGGAATCGTGAAGAAGAACGCCATCATGATGATCGATTTCGCTCTCGATGAGGAGCGGAAACATGGCAAGTCACCAATCGAAGCGATTCACCAGGCGTGTTTGCTGCGCTTCCGTCCGATCATGATGACCACCATGGCCGCGCTTCTCGGCGGGTTGCCCCTTGCGCTCGGCACCGGCATGGGCTCGGAGTTGCGCCGGCCGCTGGGCATTAGCATCGTCGGCGGTCTGATGGTCAGCCAGATGCTGACGCTTTTCACGACTCCGGTCGTCTACCTTTATATGGACCGCCTCCGCCCGGGTTGGGCACGCCGCCGCAGGCTCGCATCAATCCCCGCTGAAGGCCCCATCCCGCAGGTGTAACTGGCGCACCTTTTGGGCCGATTTCAGAACTCGGCCGTTTTGCCGACACGCCAGCGACGGCGACGGGGAGTGGTGACTTACTGCCCCGAGTCTTGCAGTTGTTGAATGAAGCCTAGCCGGTCGACAATCTGCCAATGGCCAGCTGCCTTGCCATTTTCTATAAGGTAAAACGTTTGGCCAGAAAAACTCAGTCTCCTACCGGTTGCCGGTAATCCACGCATATCCCCCAAATGAGTTCCGGAGGCCTTCCAAATCACCGCCACCCGGTCGCTCTCGTGGATTAACTGCATGATTTCAAAAACCAAATCGGGAAACGCCTTCCGGGAATAAAGAAGTCGCTGGCGGTAGGCGTCCCTGCCCAGAGTCTGGCCTTCCCATGCATCTCCGGGATCGCTAAAGATGGTGTATTGGTCGGCGATCAGCGAGTCCAAGCTCGTTAAATCATCTCGACTCCAAGTTTCATAGAGTCTTCTAATCACACTGCTCCCCATCAGTCGCCTCCTAACATCTATAGGAATTCTACCCGCGGCCTTCCGGAGTAGCGTTGTCCGAGTTTTCCCGGTTCTCGCGCGAGGCACACTCGATCCGGGCGAGCCGGCTGGCACACTCATAAGCTCCGCTCGCAACTCCACTCGGCGACATTATGCTTGCGTGGCACTTAACTTGGGAGGGCGTTTCGAGGGCGGTCGCCCTCGGTTTGCGAAGGCGCGTATACCCGCCCCATTGACGGGATCAAATCGAATCGAGTAAGAATGGCGCGCCCGGAGAGATTCGAACTCCCGACCTTCTGGTTCGTAGCCAGACGCTCTATCCAGCTGAGCTACGGGCGCACTAGCGAAAGCGGAATGCACTACAACTGGCTTCAGTGAAGTGTATCACAACTAACAAATCGCATTGCCCACCTGCAAACCCACAAAATCCGACGGCGCAGTGACTGGTCGGGGAAACAGACCACGGAAAAATAGAGGAATGTCTGCTTTGTTGCGGAGAGCCTTTGCCTCTAGCCTACAGAAAAGGGATGCGCGACGGCAGTTGGATGCCTGCCCAGTCGTTGAGAGTGCGGTTACTTAAATTTCGAATGATCTCAACTCATCCGGCTTTAACTTCGCAAGTGCTCTTCCATGCCCACAACCCGCGTCTTCTGTACCAGCTATACTGCCTCTCTGAGAGGAGAGCCGCCGCATGTGCGCCCAAATCTTAGGCTGGATGCTCGACTTGGGCGCATGGCTTTGGTTCCGCAGCCTGGGGGGGCCTGGCCTTCTTCTCCTCGGAATTCTCGACAACTCCGTCGTGCCGCTACCGGGCAGCATGGACGCGATGGTGATTTTGCTGTCCGCATATCAGCGGAATCTGTGGCCATACTACGGAGTAATGGCGACGGTTGGGGCCGTCGTTGGAGCCTTCCTCACCTATCGGTTGGGGGAGAAGGGCGAAGAAAAAACACTCGAAAAAAGAATCGGCAAAAAACGCGCTGAGCAGGTCTACCACAAATTTCAAAAACGAGGATTCTTCACCCTGGCGATCAGTTGCGTCATGCCTCCGCCGTTTCCCATGACGCCCATGCTGCTGGCGGCCGGAGCGATGCACTATCCTCGCAAGAAATTTGTCGCGTCAATTTCGTTGGGCAGGGGGATTCGTTATCTGGGGCTCGCTTACCTTGGTCACGTCTACGGAAAGGGCATCATCGCCTCTCTTTCGAAGTACTACGAGCCGCTTCTGTTCACGCTCATCGGGCTTGCGTCGCTCGCCGGTATTGGAGCGTTGGTCTATTTCAAGTGGTATCGCCCCAAGCGCCAGCGCGAGGAACGAGAGCGGGGGGAAAAAGTGGAAGAGTTCCCATTCCCACACCACAAGCAAAAGACTGCGGACGGCGAGAGCCGCGACAGTCGGAAGAAAATCAGCTAGCCAGCGGTCCTAAAGCCGCTGCCCCAAATCCCAATTGAAAGCCACGCAAATTCCCAGCTCCGCGATCAGGATTTACTTTCGAACGCATGTGCAAATTGTATGGACGCCGCGTGCATTTGCGGTTTGTCGCTCCATATTTGCGCTATATTGTAGATAGACGACGTACAGTTCGATGGATTTTTCTCGCGTGCCGTCGGAAAGGTTTGGGCGAACAACATGGTAACGCGTGCTGACCTGCGACCAGCGGATATCGATGAACTCGAAGAAGTATGGGAGTGGATCGAGTCATTCGATGCGGTAGTGGACCAGGGCAACCCTGGATTAGCCACCAGGATTTTGCGCGAAATTCGAGAACGCGCCGCCGAACGCGGAGTCTCCGTCCCGTTTTCGGCGAATACTCCGTACCTCAACACCATCCATCAAAATGACCAGGCCCCATTTCCCGGCGACCAGGAGCTTGAACGCAAGGTCAAAAGCCTCGTGCGCTGGAACGCGCTCGCCATGGTCGTGCGCGCCAACCGCCTGGAACACAATATCGGCGGGCATCTTTCCACCTACGGGTCGATCGCCACTCTTTTCGAAGTCGGCTTCAATCATTTCTTCCGCGGTCGCACCGAGGAATTCGAGGGTGATTCTGTCTATTTGCAGGGGCATGCGGCGCCTGGCGTATATGCGCGCGCATTTCTAGAAGGACGCCTCAGCACGTCCCAACTGGAAAATTTCCGCCGCGAACTAAAACCTGGCGGTGGGCTCTCATCCTATCCGCACCCGTGGCTGATGCCTGAATTCTGGGAGTTTCCCACCGTTTCCATGGGACTCGGTCCCATCATGGCGATCTATCAGGCGCGCTTCAAACGCTATTTGGAAGATCGCGGCCTCAAAGCGCCATCGGACGCAAAAGTGTGGGCGTTCGTGGGCGATGGCGAAACGGACGAGCCGGAAACGCTCGGGGCCATCACACTCGCATCGCGCGAGCACCTCGACAATCTCATCTTCGTAATTAATTGCAATTTGCAGCGGCTGGATGGGCCGGTACGCGGCAATGGGCACATCATTCAGGAGCTCGAAGCCGCATTCCGCGGCGCCGGATGGAATGTGATCAAGTGCATCTGGGGATCGGATTGGGATCCGTTATTCGAGCAAGATACCGAAGGACTCCTAGCCAAGCGGCTGGGAGAAATCGTGGACGGCGAGTATCAAAAATTCGTCGTCGAGTCTGGCGCCTACATTCGCGAGCACGTGTTTGGCGGCGACCCTCGGCTGCTGAAGATGGTCGAGGGCTACACCGACGAACAGCTGCACAAAATGCGCCAGGGCGGGCACGACCCGAAAAAAGTGTACGCCGCTTACAAGGCAGCCGCGGATCATAAAGGATCTCCGACTGTCATTCTGGCGCGGACGATCAAAGGATACGGACTCGGGGAAGCGGTTGAAGGGCGCAACGTCACGCATCAGCAGAAGAAACTCGATGAGGACGCCCTGCGTGTCTTCGGCGAGCGCTTTGGCTTGAAAATTCGCGAAGATCAGATCGAGGAAGTCTCCTTTTACCGTCCGCCGGATGATAGCCCGGAAATTAAATATTTGCAGGACTGCCGTAAAAAACTGGGCGGCTACGTTCCTCGGCGTCGCGTGCGCGCGGAAGTACTAGTCGGCGAACGCAGCGAGCTTTTCTCCGAGTTTTTGACCGGCAGCGAGGGCCGGGAAGTTTCTACCACCATGGCCTTCGTCGCTATGCTCCGAAAAATGATGCGCGATCCCGAAATCGGCAAGCTGATCGTTCCGATCGTTCCGGACGAGGCGCGCACCTTCGGCATGGAGTCGCTCTTCCGCTTGGTTGGCATTTACAACAGCCAGGGTCAGCTCTACGAACCTGTGGACATGAACACGCTGCTCTATTACAAGGAAGCGAAAAACGGCCAGATTCTCGAAGAGGGAATTACCGAGGCCGGCTCGATTTCCTCGTTTATCGCCGCCGGTTCGGCTTACGCGAATTACGGCATCAATATAATTCCGTTTTTCATCTACTACTCCATGTTCGGTTTCCAGCGCGTCGGTGACCTAATCTGGGCCGCCGCGGATTCCCGCTGCCGCGGATTCCTGCTCGGCGGCACGGCCGGGCGGACCACTCTCGCAGGAGAAGGCTTGCAGCATCAGGACGGTAATAGCCACGTCTTGGCGCTTCCAGTCCCCACGCTCCGCGCCTACGACCCCGCCTACGCCTTCGAAATCGCCACGATCATCGAAGACGGCATCGATCGCATGTACAACAAGGGCGAAAACCTCTTCTATTACATCACCGTGATGAACGAGCCTTACGAAATGCCCACAATGCCGGCCGGTTCACGCGAAGGTATTCTCAAGGGCATGTACCGATACCGGCCCGCCGCAAGCCACAAGTCGAAGTTGCGCGCGCAGCTTTTCGGCAGCGGTTCGATTCTCCGCGAAGTGCTGAAGGCGCAGGAAATTTTGGACTCGAAATACCACGTAGCTGCCGACGTATGGAGTGTAACCAGCTACAAGCAGCTCTATACCGACGGCATCGAGACAGAGCGCTGGAATATGCTCCATCCCGGCGAAAAGCCGCGCACTGCGTACGTCTCCGACTGCCTCGGCGGCGCGCCCGGCGTTTTCGTCGCGGCCAGCGATTATTTGAAAGTGCTTCCCAATGTAATCAGCAAGTGGACGCCCCGGGGAATCGCTTCGCTCGGCACGGATGGTTTTGGGCGCAGCGAGAGCCGCGCGTCGTTGCGAAGTTTCTTCGAGGTGGACGCGCGCTTCATCGCCTTCTCAACTCTGCATGAACTATTGCGCGAGGGGAAAATCGAGGCCTCCGTCGTGCAAAAGGCGATCAAAGATCTCGACATTGACGTCGCAAAGCCTGATCCATTGACGACCTAACCTGCCGGTCGATTTCCGGCTCGTGCGGCGCAGCCTTTCGGAGCGCGAATATCTCGTGCGCTTTCGCTCGCGGTTCCGCTTGACGGATTCTGCCTGTTTCCGCAACAATCATAGTCAGCGGATTTACGCAGGGATAGCTCTGCTAAGGCGAGGGTCGATGAGCCAAGCCGCCCCGCCAGCGCTCTCTGACCGCACGGAAAAGGGGTAACCAGCCATGGGAAAAATTGTCGCAGCGATGGCCACCGTTCACGCACCGCAGCTCTTTGACCGGCCTCCCAGTGAAGATCCCAAACAGCTTGATGCCGATATCGCCGCGATGCGGCTGATCGGCAAGGAAGTGGAGGAAGCGAAGCCCGACGCCATCATCGTGATCGGCAGCGATCACCTGGAGACGTTCTTCCTCACTTCCGTTCCAACTTTCGCGATTCTTTCGGGCGAATACTCGCACGCCGAGTTTGCCGGACGCAAATACGAGCTTCCGATCCATCAGGGCCTGGCCGAAGACCTCCTCGACAAATTGATGAAAGCCGGGTTCGATCTCGGCTACTCGCAGGATGCCGTGCTCGGTCACGCCTTCGCGGCGGTCTATGAATGGGTGATCGAGAAGCGGCCGATTCCGGTCGTGCCGATCTTCGTCAACGCCTATCTTCCGCCTTTGCCAACGGCGCAACGTTGTGCGGAACTCGGCCGGGCCATCGGGAAAGTCATCGCCAGCCGCCCAGAAAACGTCGCAATCGTGGCGAGCGGCGGCATGTCCCATTTCCCGGGGACTTGGAAATACCCCAAGCCAGATTTTGACTTCGATTATTGGGCGATTAAGCAGATCGAAAAGGGCAACCTGGACTCGCTCATCAAGCTCACCAACGAGCAACTCGACGAGGTCGGCAATACCGAGATGCTTTCCTGGATGATTATGTTTGGCGCGATTGGCAACCTGAGGGGCGAACTTGTTACCTACCAGCCGACCTGGCACCATGGCCACGCGGTCGTGAGATTCCTTCCGTTCAAGGGAATCGGCCAATCGAAGGAAGGCGCTTCGGCTCCCGATCACTATCAGTTTAAGGGCGGGTTCGAGTTTTACAAGCATCCGTCTCCAACTGCCTACAAGCTGAACAAGGTGCTTTACGACAGCCGCTTCAGCCGCGAATTGCGCCTGCGTCTGATTCACGATCTTCCAGGCGTCGCCAAGCAGTACGGATTTACTCCCGAGGAAGCCAAAGTCCTCGAGACGCTTCAGGACGACGACATCGAGAAATTCCGCGATGGGCAAATTCATCCTTTGGTCGAGGCTGGCGCGCACCCGCTGGGCATGTGGATGGCCGTGATCCGCATGCACGCGGAGTTGCGCAAGCTGCGCGCGTCCAAGGCCGAACTTGAAACCAAAGCGGGCTGATCGAATTCCTCAAGCAGGGGGTGGTGCATGAAAGTCGGAGTCGCAGGGCAAGGTGCGTTCGGGCAAAAGCATTTGGACGCCCTCAAGAATATTCCTGGCACGGAAGTAATCACGCTCGTGGGCGGCAATCCCGAATCCACCGCGCAAGTCGCGAAGAAGTACAACATTCCTCACTGGACCACCGACCTTGCCGAAAGCCTGAAGCAGCCTGGCCTGGAAGCGATGATCTTGGCTACGCCCACTCCTATTCACGCGAAACAAGGTGAACAGTGCATGCGCGCCGGCAAGAACGTTCACATCGAAATTCCCATCGCCGATTCATTGGCCGACGCTGAGCGATTGGTGAAAGCGCAGAAGGAATCGGGCGTCGTTTGCATGGGCGGCCACACCCGGCGCTTCAATCCCAGCCATCAGTGGATTCACAAGAGAATCAAAGCGGGCGAGTTGAAAGTCGTGCAAATGAACGTGCAGACCTACTTCTTCCGCCGCACCAACATGAATGCGGCGGGCAAACCGCGCAGTTGGACCGATCATCTGCTCTGGCACCACGCCTGCCACACCGTCGATCTTTTCCAGTATCAGACCGGCGAACTGGTGTCCGATTGCTACGCGGTGCAGGGCCCCATTCATCCCGAGCTGAAAATCGCCATGGATATGGGCATCGTGATGAAAGTTCCGTCCGGCGCGATCTGCACGCTGTCGCTGTCGTTCAATAACAAAGGTCCTCTGGGCACGCATTTCCGCTACATCTGCGACAACGGCACCTATATCGCTTACTACGATGATCTTGTCGATGGCGAGAACAACAAGATCGACGTATCGAAGGTAGATATTTCCATGAATGGCATCGAGCTGCAAGATCGCGAATTCTTCGCCGCCATCAAGGAACATCGCGAGCCCAACGCCAGCGTGCAGCAGTGCTTCACCGCCATGCAGGTGCTCGACCGCCTCGACAAAATCCTGAATTCTTCCGCTAAAGCGCAAGCTAAGGTTTAGCGGAGGCGGTTAGGCCTGTGCCACTGGGATCGCCGTCTCTATTCCGCCGTTCAGCGCGGAATGGAGGCGCTCTTCATCGAGCGAGCGCTCCCACTTTGCTACCACGATTGTCGCCACGGCATTGCCGATGACGTTTGTTGGCGTCAGTCCTTCGGACATCAGCCTATGAATCCCTAGGATCAGCGCAATGCTAGTCACGGGGATAATTCCGGTGGAAGCGATGGTCGCCGCGAGGACAACGAATGCCGCGCCCGTAACGCCTGCCGCACCCTTCGAGGAAAGCAACAGCACGGCCAGCAATCCGAGTTGCTGCCAAATTGTCAAATGCGTGTTCGTCGCTTGCGCGAGAAAAACGGAGGCGGTTGAAAGATATAGGCACGTGCCATCCAGATTGAAGGAATATCCGGTCGGGATCACCAGGCCTACGATCGTCTCCTCGCAGCCTAGCTTTTCGAGCTTCTCCATCAACTGCGGCAGCACGGTTTCGGACGACGTGGTCGCCAGGACGATCAGCAGTTCCTCGCGTATGTAGCGGATCAGTTTGAATATGCTGAAGCCGCACCAACTCGCCACCGGCCACAACGCGCCGAAAACGAAAATCAGGCAGGTGACGTAAAATCCGCCGAGCAATTTCCCGAGCGAAACCAGCGAACCTGCGCCGAACTTCGCAACCGCGAAGGCGATGGCTCCAAATGCTCCGATTGGCGCGGTCCACATCACAATGTCCACGATGCGGAATAGCATTTTGTTGGCGGCCTCGATGAAATCCACCACCGGCTTGCCGCGCTCGCCCGCAGCTACGAGCCCAAACGCGCACAGCACCGAAATCAGCAGCACCTGCAGCACATTGCCTTCAGTGAAGGCGCCAACGAAGGTGCGGGGAATGATGTTCATTAAGAATTGTGTCACGCCGGTGGAACCCGCATGCGTGATGTACGTTTGCACCGCAGACGTATCCAGGTCGTGTAGGTTGACGTTCATTCCGCGGCCCGGCTGCCATAGATTCACGGCGGCTAGGCTGATGATCAGCGCGATGGTCGTCAGAACTTCGAAATAGACGATCGCTTTCAGCACCACGCGACCCACGCGCGCCACGTTGACCATTCGCGCGATGCCATGCACTAGCGTGCAGAAGATGATCGGGCCGATGAGCATGCGGATCGCTTTGATGAACGCGTCGCCAAACGGTTCCATCTTTGCGCCGATGTGCGGATCGAAAATCCCCAACAGGATTCCCGCGATCATACCGAAAAGCACTTGCGTCCATAGCTGGGCGTACCATCGCTTGCGGCGCGGCTTGCCATTTTCGCCTGACCCGCGCGAAATCGCTGCAGGCGGCATTTTCAGAATTGCCTATTTGTCATTAAGGTTATCGGGGCGGGCGCGCCTTCGACCGTTGCAGATGTTTTCGGGGAGGCGAGCATTTCAAGGCTGGCGGGAGCGATTGCAGATCGCGGTACATTTTCTGCAATCGCTCCGACCGCGCGTCTTCGGTGGCTACTGTTTGTCGTACACAGACGTCGTATCGAAGTTGCCCATGCCGGTCACACTGATGTGCGCGACGCTGGTAAGTGTCTTGCCGTCTGGGCTGAGGCTGTAGGTGTCTGTGATTGTGACGGCGTTTCCCTGAAAGCTGGTTTTGGCGTTGACGACGAGATTATCGCCGTTCCAGTTGGCGGTGCCATCCACCTTGGTGTTGCCCATCCCGCTCCAAGAGGAAGGCTGGCCGTCGGTGGTGAACGCCTCGGTGGTGGTCGAGTCGCCCATCATGCCGCCCTTCTGTGCGGCAACGATTTTCACCGAGTCACCGCTCTCAGTGATGGTGTCCACTTCACTCGCGGGCGGCTGGCCCTGACCGAAATTGCTCTTGGAGACATCGAGATTCCATGTGCCGCTGAGGTCTGGATGCGAGCCACCGGCGTGGATCATCGCAGCGCCGCCGGGCGTGGCGGCCATGCCGCCATTGGCGGCGGGCGCGGAGTTATCCCCGGAGGAGTCACTTTTGTCGAAGACCATTTTCTGTTGCATGCTCATCGCGCCGGAGATTTGGCGGCTCATGGTCATCGTGTTGCCGTCGTCGGATGGAGTGAAGGTCATCTGGTCGGTGGACGCAGTGCCGCGCATGTCGAAGCCCTCGGTGTACACAACGGAATCGCCGTTCATCTCGCACTTGATGCTCGAAACCGTCACCGGGCCGATGTGTGCGCGCGGACTATCAGGCGTGAGTTTTTCTTCCTGGCCATTTATGGTGCAGGAGCGCGTATAATTTTGCGCGCCGCGTTGAGATTGGCTGCTGACCTTCTGCGTGAATTGGTCGCCGTTAACGGAAATGACGTCGGTTTCGCTTCCGCCCCCGCCCATTTGGCCCAGATCGCTCTTCGACGCATTCAGTTTCCAGGTGCCATTCAATTTCGAGCTTTGCGCCAAGCTGGGCAGCGCCAAGAGCGCCACCGCGGAGCCGATTAAGAAAATCTTTCGGGGCATTTTTCCATACATCGCGAACCTCCTCGCCGATTTGCGAACTCTGTGAGATTTCTGGTTTGACAGAACTACTGACCCACTCGTCCTGTATGCGGCGAGATTATACCTTAAATGTAACGAGTTCATGCGCTGAGATGATTTCGGAGGATGCCGAGCATGCGGCGGAGCGGCTCGGCGGCGCCCCAGAGAAGCTGGTCGCCGACGGTGAAGGCGCCGAGAAATTGCGGGCCGAGATTTAGTTTGTGCATGCGGCCGATTGGAACGTTGAGCGTGCCGGAAACGGCCGTGGGAGTGAGGCAGCGAATGCTTGATTCTTTGTTGTTGGGGATCACGCGGACCCATTCGTTCGAGGCGGCGATGATCTGCTCGATTTCGTCGAGCGGGACGTCTTTGGTGAGCTTGATGCACAGGCCCTGGCTATGGCAGCGCATGGTGCCGATGCGGACGCAGAGGCCGTCCATGGGAACGGGCGGATTGAGGCCGAGGATTTTGTTGCCTTCGGCCATGGCTTTCCATTCTTCTTTGGTCTGGCCGCCGGGCATGTCTTTGTCGATCCATGGAATGAGGCTGCCAGCGAGCGGCACGCCAAATTCTTCAACCGGAAGCGACGGCGCGCGTTGCGCCGCGACGACCATGAGGTCAACTTCGAGCGCATTTTCGGACGGCGATTTGCGCGCGGGTTCGGTGAGGCAATTCATCTGCTTGATGAGTTCCAGCATTTTGGCGGCGCCAGCGCCGGACGCGGCTTGGTAGGTCATCGAGGTGACCCACTCAACGAGGCCGGCCTTTAAAAGGCCGCTCGTGGCCATGAGCATCAGGCTGACGGTGCAATTTCCGCCTGCGTAGGTGCGGATGCCGCGCGCGAGGCCGTCCTCGATGACGTCGAGATTGACGGGATCGAGGACGATCACCGAGTCGCTGGACATGCGCAGGGTAGAGGCGGCGTCGATCCAGTAGCCAGTCCAACCGGATTTGCGCAGCGGTGCATAGATTTCGGTGGTGTATTCGCCGCCCTGGCAACTGATCAGGACGTCGCAGGCGGAGAGATCGCGGAGATTGCGCGCGTCTTTCAGCGGCGCGCCAGCGGCTTCGGCGGGAGCGGAGCCTCCGATATTCGAGGTGGAGAAGAAGTGCGGCTCGATGCCGGAAAAGTCGCCCTCGGTGCGCATGCGTTCGACGAGGACGCCGCCGACCATTCCTCGCCAGCCAATGAGCCCTACGCGAAGCATGAGGTCTCCCCAAACGCGAGGCTCGCGGCCGCAATTTCCGTAGATTCGCATGCACCGGGACGTTCCGGGTGACGAGGTACGCTGGTGATTGTTTTCAACAGCTTGCGAGTAATTCTACTCGATTGACCGTTCCGCCCTTGTCGAGCGAGATTTCCGGCCATTAAGCGAAACAGAGGCGAAGATGCCCCTTTCCTCCATCGCGACAAGCCGGAGAGGCTTTCCTCGGGGGCCAAAGCCCTGAGCGGCGGGACAAGTTTTATGTCGGAGCTAGAGCTGTTTTGTATCATGACATGCGTTACACCGCGTATCAGGACATCCGTTACACGTCTGGGTTCTGTTTTTCTTCCGCAGCGGGAAGCGTCGTAGGGAGCCCGGAGGGC